>JAJFGI010000195.1 GCA_021776215.1 Kiloniellaceae bacterium
CTCCAGCAGCGGCGCCACCAGGGCGATGCCGGCATTGTTGACCAGGACGTCGATCGTTCCGAAGCGGTCGAGCGCCTGCCGGGCCGCCTCCCGCGGCCCGTCGATGGTCGCCAGGTCGGCCGCGATGGCCAGGCAGGACCGGCCGGCATCCTCGACGGCGGCGCACGCAATCTTTAGGCCGGCGGCATCCCGTGCCACCGCGGCGATGTGCGCGCCGGCATCGGCCAGCACTTTGCACACCTCCAATCCGATGCCCTTTGACGCGCCGGTGACCAGCGCCCGCTTGCCCTGCAAGGAAAACCGCTCGGCCCAGTCAGCCATGAAACGCCTCGACTCTTTCCATATTCCCGCCCGAAATCGGTGGGTCCGAGGACAATAAAATTGTCCCGGTGTTCTCGCAATCCTTGCGGAATTGAAATTGCACCAGGATGGTCCACCAAAAGATATTGCCGCCCCAGTTAAGGCTGGTCATTCTTCGCCCAGGAGCCGATAAGGTCGGACGGGGCCGGCGACGCCCTGTCCTGTGCGTGTGCCCGAGCCCGCGTGACGAGGTGGAAAGCGATGCTCTCGATTCTAGCGGTGGGTTTTCTGATCGGCATGCACCACGCCCTGGAGGCCGATCATATTGCCGCCGTTTCCAGCATCGTGTGCGGCAAGAGCGGGGTTCGGCGTATCGTCCGTCACGGCGCCGTCTGGGGGCTGGGGCATGCCCTGATCCTGAGCCTGGTCGGCGGCGCCGCGGTCCTGCTCAAGGCATCCATCGGCCCCGATTTCGCGGTCGCCATCGAGCTGATCGTCGGCATCATGCTGGTCCTTCTTGGCGCGCATGTCCTGTATCGCCTATGGCGGGACCGCATTCATGTACACCTGCACCGGCATGCGGATGGCAAGATGCACATGCATGCCCATAGCCATGCGGGAGAGGCACGGCCGCATGCACACAGCGCACATCATCACGCTCATCCCGATCGCACATGGCTGCGCACCTTGGCCGTCGGTGTCGTTCATGGCCTTGCCGGGACGGCGGCCCTGCTGGTTCTCACCGCCACGTCGCTGGGGACGCCGACGCTCGGCTTCCTCTATATCTTGCTGTTCGGCTTGGGATCTATCGCCGGCATGGCAATCCTTTCGGCGGTGATCGCCGTTCCCCTTTCCTTCACGGCGAAATCCTTCGCTCGCGCGCATCGGGGACTGCAGGGGGCCATCGGCATGGCCACCATAGGGATCGGTGGCACCATCATCGCGCGGACGGGCACCATCCTTCTCGGTGCCTAGCCAGGACACCGCCGAGGAATGCCCGGCGCCGGTCGTTCGCTTGGACGGGCGGCAGTAGCCATGGATGGTGAATTGCGGTGCCGCCGCCGACTCATAGCGCACGGCACCGCACAAACACCAACCTAGCTTAACGGTCGTCTTTTCGCTCGTTACCCGGCGTCATCCCGCGCGGGGGATGGTGGTGACATTGTCCGCATAGGCGAACTTCGGCTGCCATCCGCCCGGCCCGCCGGGCAGCATGTCGAGGATGTGCCAGAGGGCGCAGAAGTCGTCGCCCGGGCCAAGCTGCGTATCGGATACTCGCATGATGCGCCCATCCCGGCGCTGAAAAACGGAAAGCCCGGGCATGAAGCCGTCGGCCGCATTGCCATAGCCCATGTCGGCGGCAAATGTTGAGCCTTTCTGGCTGACCATGGGGAAGACCCAGTTTCGTTTTGCCGCGAATTTACTTTGCACCTCCGGCGCATCCGGGCTGCACACCACAAAGGCGGCGCGGTCGGCAAGGTGATGGTAGATACCGTTGTATCCATCCGCCCACAGCGTGCAGTAGGCGCAGGACGTGCCCATGTTATGGACGATGAACAGATCGTCCTTGTCGCCGAACAACTCGGAGAGCTTTACGGCGCCTTCGGGGGTCTGGAAGACATAATCCTCGACCTCCTGCGGTTCGATTTCTGCTTGGATCTTTTGCATCTCTTGCCGAATCCCGCTGATGCGACTCCGATAGTCGTTCATGGCTTTGATTCCATTCGCGTAGTTCATCGCTCTTCTCCAGTTTTCGTCGGTGTTGTTCGGGTCCGCTTTCCTGTCTTGCCCGGGGTTGGTTTCCGGGCCTCGATCTTTCCCAGCCAATCCGCCAGGGAGTCGAACTGTGCCTGCCAGTACTCGCTGTACTGGTTGATCCAGACCGCGGCGGCATAGATCGGCCCAACCTCCAGCCGGCAGCGGCTGATCCGCCCCGTGCGCTCTTGCTGCACGAGGCCGGCGCGGACCAGCACCTGGATGTGCCGGGAGACGGCCTGGACCGAGATATCGAACGGTTCCGCCAGCTCGGAAACCAAAAATCTCCCGCCGCCCAAACGCGCCAGAATCGCTCGACGGACAGGATCCGACAGGGCGAAAAAGACCCGGTCGAGGTTCTCATCGGTAAGCTCCGGCGGGTGCGGCGGACTGCCGCCGGGCGGTGGAAAGGTCTGCGTTTCGATCATATCGCTATATAATCAACAGATCGGTTGATTGTCAACATATTCGTTGATTATTCTTCGGCGCCGCCCACAACCTGCCATCAAACGCTGCCGTCAGCCGGGCGCTATCGCGCACCAAACGAGCCAACCTGGCCAAAGAACCTGGAATAGGGGCCCTTGACGGTCACCCCGATCATGGATATATCGTATATCGTCGAAAAACGATGAAAGACCGTCCCATGAGTGTGCCGCGACGTGTCGCTGCTACTCCAAACGGTGCGCCGGAACCTTTTGACGAGGCGGGGCTTGCGGCCGCCGCCAAGGCGCTCGGCCATCCAGCGCGGATTCACATCGTCCGCTTGCTGCTTGAGAAGGACGGCTGCATCGGCTGCGACATCGTTGACGAGATCGGGCTGGCGCAATCGACGACCTCCGAACATCTCCGGATCCTCAAGGGGGCGGGGATTGTCACCGGCGAAATTGAGCGACCACGGGTCTGCTACTCGCTGAACCCTATGGCCCTCGAATCGCTGCGCCAACTCCTCAACAGGTTGGCCGACAGACCGGCCGCGAAGAACCGATCCGAACCAGGGCCCAAGTAATGTCGATTTTCGAACGGTATCTCAGCCTTTGGGTCGCGCTTTGCATCGTGGCCGGCGTGGCGCTCGGCCACTTCCTCCCGGGCGTGTTTCACACGATCGGCGCGGCCGAGGTTGCGCAGGTCAACCTGCCGGTCGCCGTGCTGATCTGGCTGATGATCATCCCGATGTTGGTCAGGATCGACTTCGCGGCACTCGGGCAGGTCAAGGAACATTGGCGTGGTGTCGGCGTGACCCTGTTCATCAACTGGGCGGTCAAGCCGTTCTCGATGGCGGCGCTCGGCTGGCTCTTCATCGGATATCTCTTTGCGCCCTATCTGCCGGCCGATCAGATCACCTCCTACATTGCCGGCCTCATAATCCTCGCCGCCGCGCCATGCACCGCCATGGTGTTCGTGTGGAGCAACCTGTCAAACGGCGAGCCGCACTTCACGTTGAGCCAAGTGGCAATGAACGATGCAATCATGGTCTTTGCCTTCGCCCCCATCGTGGGCCTTCTCTTGGGCCTGTCGGCGATCACGGTGCCGTGGGAGACCTTGTTCCTTTCGGTCGTGCTCTACATTGTCGTGCCGATAGTCATCGCCCAGGTCCTGCGTCGCTGGCTGATCGCGAAGGGCGGGCTTCCGGCCGTGGCTGCGGCGTTGACGCGGCTCGGCCCCGTGTCGCTGGTCGCGCTTCTTACCACGCTGGTCCTACTGTTCGGCTTTCAGGGCGAGCAGATCGTCGCGCAGCCTCTCGTGATCGCACTCTTGGCCGTGCCGATCCTGATTCAGGTCTACTTCAATTCCGGTTTGGCGTATTTGTTGAATCGAACCTTCGGGGTGGCCCATTGCGTGGCCGCGCCGTCGGCCTTGATCGGGGCGAGCAATTTTTTCGAACTGGCTGTCGCTACGGCCATCGTCTTGTTCGGCTTCGAATCGGGGGCGGCGCTGGCCACAGTCGTTGGCGTGCTCGTCGAGGTGCCGGTCATGCTGTCGGTGGTCCGGATCGTGAACGCGAGCAAAGGCTGGTACCAGCGCGGCCCGGCCGTACGCCGGCATGCGACCCGCGCGGCGGCGGAATGATCGCGGCCTGAGGCCTGTACAAGTTGGCTCAGTTGGACTCCTGTGCCGTCGGAGCGGACGCCCTGCCGATGTCGTCCAGGCGTCTCTGGAGGCTAAGCCGGTCCAGAGATTGCACCGGCAGGGCGGCGAAGATGCCGATGCGATGGGCCAGCAGGCGATAGGTCTCGGCGAAGGCGGCGTGACGGACCGCCTCGCCGCCGGTAACAGCCGCCGGGTCCGGCAGGCCCCAGTGGGCGGTCGTGGGCTTGCCGGGTACCCAGTGCGGTCGATCTTCGTATAGGCTAGGGGCCTGGGTATTGGTTGGAGTGCAATTGGAGACGGCTCAATGACGGGTATGGCACGGCGTTCACCGGTAATCCTTGCGGTTCTTCTGACGGTTGTCCTGGCGGCGAACGCCTGGGCCGGTGGCGAGGGGGCGCAAGGGAAAGACAGCGGCAACAAGAGCGGTGGCAGCAGCCGCCTTGAGCGTCAGGTCCAAATCGAGACCAAATTCATCACCGTCAAGACATCGGACTCACGGCAATTCGGAATCGACTGGGTCGGCCTCGGCGATGGCCAGACGACGGTCTTTGCCGATGCCAGCGAGGGCGTCAGCCAGGAGGATCAGGACCGGCTGGATCTCAGTTTCATCCCGTTTGTCAGCCAGGTCACGGGCACCCGGTACACGGCGGACGATGTCTCCCCACAGACGCGCGTTGGCTCGGCATGGATTCTCGAGCGTGTTCTCTTCGTGGCTTTGGATGGTGACCGGACGACCATTCTCCCCCCGCCGAAGATCGTTGTGTTGAACGACAAATGGGCCTTTGTCATGGCGGCGCCGGCGCTGCCCATCGACTGGCCGGCCGAGTCCGAACTTGCTGGCATCAATGAATTTCCGACGTTTCGCGACTTCGCCATGCCGAACGTCAGCCTGCCTGAGGCTCGAACCGTTCTCATTGGCGGCTTGGATACCCAGGAGAAGGTGGATGCCGCCAGCCGGGTACCGGGGCTCGGTGACGTTCCCCTGCTGGGCCGCTTGTTCGTCGGTAGTGCCCACCAGCGCGACGAGGAGGAGCTGATTATCTTTATCAGGCCCTCCATCGTCGCCACCGGCGACGACTAGGGCGAAACCGGGCTCCGGGTCTCGTAGGCGGCGCCGGGCCGCACCCCCAGTTTCTTGAAGACCTTCGCCGCCGGACAGAACCCGGTGAAAGCCGACTGCAACATGTTCAGCCCGATAAAGGCCGTCAGCAGCAGCCACCACGGGGACAGCCAGTAGACCAGGGCGGCGGATACCAGAATCATGGTGCCGGCGAAGGCCAGAACCGCGCGATCAATGGTCATCGTCGTATCCGTTTCGTTGCTTGCGAGAGCGCGCCGCGCGTGGGCGCGCTGTTGGTTTTCTTTCCCTTTGCACATAGGCACATGCGCGCCGGTTGCAAGCGGTTCCGGCGGTCACAAAAGTTAGCGGCCCATGACGATATTTTCGCCCGCTTTGAGGCCGCTGAGAATCTCCAGGCGGCCGTCGTCCAAGGGCTCGCCGCTGGTCACCATCCGCCGGGCCGCGCCCGCCTCTTCGGCTACGGTGACGAATTCGAGCTGGCCGATGCGCGTCACCGCCGTGGCAGGAACCAGAAGGCGGGCGCGCTCGCCCGCCGGAATGGCGACGCGGGTATACAGGCCCGCGTAAAGCCGCGCATCGCTCGGCATGCCGACCTTGACCAACAGCGTGCGCGCGCCGGGTTCGGCGAACGGGACGATTTCGTCGATCAGGCCGGTTATAATCGTCGCCAGCGCCGGGACCTCGACGCGCAGCGCGTCACCGACGTTGAGGCCGACGGCAAGCGATTCGCGCACCGGCGCCTCGGCGCGCAGCGCGGCCGGATCGTAGAGGCGCAGCAGGGGCTGGCCGGGGGTGACCGTATCGCCAGGCTCGGCCAGGCGGTCGACGACCCGGCCAGCGGCCGGGGCCCGGATCTGCGTATAGGACAAGGCGGTCTCGGCCTCGCTGAGGCTTTGCTCAAGGCGGTCCGTATCCGCTTCGCTGATCTGCAATGTGGACAGCGCTTGGTCATAGCGCTGCCGGGTGCCGACGCCGCGCTTGAGCAACTCGTCCGCCCGGTCGAGCTCGCGTTTCGCCAGGTCCCGCTGGGCCTGTGTGGCCTTCAACGCCTCGCGCGCCTGCGCCACCCGTGAGCTCAGGTCGCGGGCATCGAGTGTCACTAATAAGTCGCCGGCGGCCACATCGTCGCCGGCGGCAACGCTCACGTCCTCGACGCGGGCGAGAATGCGCGCCGCCACGGTCGTCCGGCGGGCGGACTGAACGGTGCCGCTGGTCCACTCGAAGGCGGGTTCCGTAACCCGCTCCACGACGGCCGTCTGGGTATCCGGCGCGGCTTGGCTAACTGTTGCAATCTCATCCGGCGGAATCTTCTCCTCGAACCAGCCGGACAGCCAACCGACCGCGGCGGCGACGACCAGCAGGGTCGCGATCCCCAGCAAGGCTCGGCGGAACGATATCTTCATGATGCCGACTCCCCATTTGCGTTGGCGGGGTTTACGTTGGCGGGCAAACCGTGGCCGGGCTTGCGGCGATACACCAGATCGTAGGTGACCGGGACGACCACAAGGGTGAAGGCCGTCGAGACCAGAAGCCCGAATATCAGGGCCCAGGCCAGACCGGAAAAGACCGGATCGAGGGTGATCGGCGCGGCGGCGAGCATGGCCGTGCCGGCGGTCAGCAGAATGGCGCGCGTGCGCACGGCGCCGGCCCGCAGCAAGGATTCGCGCAAGGGAACGCCGGCGGCCAGGGAGACATGCAGGAACTCGATCAACAGGATGGCGTTGCGCACGGCGATGCCCGATAGCGCGATCATGCCGATCATGGCCGTGGCCGTGAAGAATGTCGGATTGGCATAGCCGCCCACCGGGGCGCCGGTCAGCGCGTTGAGCAGCCAGAAGCCCGGCATGATGCCGATCATGGTCAAGGGAATGGAAATCATCAGGATCAGCGGCATGGCATAGCTGCGCGTCTGATAGATGAGGATGAGATAGACGCCGAGCAGGGCGATCCCAAAGGCGATCCCCAGATCGCGGAAGACGTCGACGGTGATGTTGAGCTCCCCCTCGCCCAGCCAGCGGACACCGGTGCCGTCGGGCAGGGCCCAGGCAAGCCCGCCGCCGTTGGAGAAATAGGTGCGCGGCGCCAGGGGGCGCGGCGTGGCGCCCTCTTGCGCCGGGTCCGGCCCGAGATCGGCGACGACGTCGGCGACGATCTCCGCCGGGGCGCGGCCGACGGCCTCGGCATAGACGAAGGCGACCGGTGCGAGATCCTTGTGATAGATGGCCTTCTCGGCGGGCTTGCGGACGAAGCTGCCGATCTCGCCAAGACGGACGATGGGCGTGGGCGCATCCCGCACGCCGCCCGGTTCGCGGATCTTGGCGATCCCGGCGCGCCCCTTGACGGCCAGCGCCCGCAGCGGGGCGAGGCCCGAGCGCGCCTCGCGCGGCAGGCGCAGGCGTATCGTCAAGGGTTTCGCTTCGTTCGGCAGATGCAGGCGCGCGACGTTGAGGCCGGACAGCGCCATACTCGCGGTGCGTGCGATATCGTCCACGGCGATACCCGAAAGGGCGGCCTTTTCCTGGTCGGTGACGAAGAGAAAGCGGGTCGCGTCGTCCTCGACCGTTGAATCCACATCGGCGACCCCCGGCTCGCGGCTCAGCCGCGCCTCGACGGCGCGTGCGGCATCGCGCAGCTGCGCGTAGGGCGTCCCCGGTTCGCCGTAGACCTCGGCGGTCACCGTGGCCAAGACCGGCGGTCCGGGAGGAACCTCGACCACCCTGATGCGCGTGCCCGTTTCGCGCGCCACCGCATCCAGCGCGTCGCGCAGGCGCAGGGCGATCTCGTGCGACTGCATCTCGCGCTGGCGCTTGGGCACCAGATTGACGCGGATATCGGCAACATTCGGCGCATCGCGCAGGTACGTATGGCGCACCATGCCATTGAAATCCATCGGCGAGGCGGTGCCGACGGCCAGCTCGACGTCGGTCACCTCGGGGGCCCGGCGCAGGACGTCCGCCAATTGCCGGGTGATGGCGTCGGTGCGCTCCAACGTGGTGCCCTCCGGCGGATCGACGAAGACCTGCAGCTCGTTCTTGTTGTCGAAGGGCAACATTTTCAGAGGGACGGCACGGGTCCCCGCCATCAGCGCCGCGCCCAGGAACAGTGCCGCCGTCAGGCCGAGCAGCGACCATGCCTTGGTCCGGCTGTCGAGCACGGGTCCCAGGGTTCGCGCATATATCTTGTACAGCAGCGGCGGCACGCCGGTTTCCTCGCGGGCCGCGCCGCCGTCCGCATGACCGCGGAGCGCGCGATAGGCGAGCCACGGCGTCACCGTGAAGGCAACGACCATGGACATCACCATGGCCACCGGCACGTTGAAGGCCATCGGCGCCATGTACGGGCCCATCATGCCGGTGATCAGGGTCATGGGCAGAAACGAAACGATGACCGCCAATGTGGCCAGCAGAATCGGCGGACGTACTTCGTTGACGGCCGTGCGCACCGCGTCCAGCGCGCTCTGCCGTTTCATGGCCAGATGGCGGTGGATGTTCTCGACATCGACGATCGGATCGTCGACCACCAGGCCGAGCGAGAGAATCAGCGCGAACAGGGTCACCCGGTTGATGGTATAGCCGGCCCAATAGTTGACGATCAGGGTCAACGCGAAGGTGATCGGCACGGCGGCGGCGACGACCAGGCCCTCGCGCCAGCCCAGGCTATAGGCAATCAGGCCGACGACGATAATGATGGCGACCGCCAAGGCCTCCAGCAGCTCGTTCACCTTGTCGTTGGCGGTTTCGCCGTAGTCGCGGGTGATGCGGTAGCGGACGCCCGCGGGAAAATGGGTCTCGGCCAGCTCGGCGAGGCGTGTTTTGATCTGCCGGGAAACGCTGACCGCATTGGCGCCCTTCTGCTTGGCGACGGCGACGGAGACGGCGGGAAAGAAGACGCCGGGTTGCGCGGCTTGATCCGCTTCGGTGTCGGCGGCGGGGCCGAAGCCGATCCAGCTATAGGTGGTGGGTTCGTCCGGTCCATCGGTGACGTCCGCCACGTCCTCGAGAAAGACCGGCGTTCCGTCGACGACGTTGACCACGGCGCGCCTCAGGTCCTGGACGTCGCCGAAGAAATCTCCGGCGTCGACGGTGAAGCGCTGATCGCCCTGGTCGAAGGCCCCCGCCGGGCGGCGGACGTTGGAGGCCGTCAGCGCGAAGGCAACATCAAGCGGCGCCGTGCGCCGGGCCGCGAGGGCGTCCGGGTCGAGCTCAACGCGAATGGCGCGCGGGCGGCCGCCGACGATCTGCGTGCGGTTGGTATCGGGGATCGCCTGCAGCTCGATTTCGACCTCTTCGGCGATGCGCCGCAGGGCATAGTCGTCGACCGTGTCGGGTCGGTCGCTCCACAGGCTGGCGATGACGATGGGCACGTCGTCGATCTCCACCGGCTTGACGACCCAGGCGGTGACATCGGGTGGGATCGCATCGGTGTTGGAGAAGATCTTGTTGTAGATCTTCACCAGGCTGTCTTCCCGGTCCTCGCCCACATAGAAGCGCACGGTGACGATGGCCCGGCCGGCATAGGCGGCGGAATAGACGTGCTCCACCCCGTCGACCTGGAAGAGCAGCTTCTCCAGGGGGGTCGCGATCTGCCGCTCGACCTCTTCCGCGGACATGCCCGGCGCCGAGACGAACACATCCGCCAGGGGCACCACGATCTGCGGCTCTTCCTCCCGCGGCGTCAGATAGATGGCCACCGCGCCGGCGATCAGCGCGATGACCATGAACAAAGCCGCCAGATCGCCGCTTAGAAAAAGATCTATGATTCGGCCAAGCAGGCCTGGGCGCGTATTTTGAGGTTCGCCGGACGGCATGACTACCATACTGATTGTGCGGCGACGGCGCGTGCCGCTTCACCGGCTGATATAGAGCGGATACCCCGCAGCGGCAACGTCCGTGCCGGTCACCGTTCCGCCGCGCGCGATTCGCGCACCAGCCAGTCGGCAAAACGCCGCGCCGCCGGCTTGGCGAAACTGGCGCGGGTGCCGACCAGGTAATAGGCGAATGCCGTGGGCTAGCGGATGTCGAGGGGACTGACCAGCCGCTCCGCCTCGACCTCTTCATCCAGGTAAATATCGCGCACCAGTGCCAAGCCTTGGCCCGCGGCCGCGGCGCGCACCAGCAGGTGGTCGTCGGAGAACGCCGGCCCGCGATCCGCCTCCGCGGCATCGACGCCGTGCGCCGTGAACCACATCGGCCAGTCGCGCCGGGCGCTGTCCTGGAGCAGGGGGTACTTGAGGCAATCGGCGGGGGTGTTGATCCGCGGGCCGGCACGCACGAGCTCCGGTTTGGCGACCACCACCAGACGTGGGGCCATCAGCCACAGGCTCTTGAGGCCTGGGTATTTGCCAAGGCCGTGGCGGATGCCCAGGTCGACCGGCTCGCTCCGCAAATCGACGAGCCGCGTATCGGATTCCACGACGATCTCAATATCCGGATGCGCGGCGGCGAGAGAGCCGAGCCGTGGCACCAGCCAGGTTGCGGCGAAAGACGGTGCCGCATTCACCACCAGCCGGTTGGCACGTCTGGCGCTCGGGCTGCGTTTCTGCGCCGATTCGATAGCCCGAAACGGCACGTCGATCTTGGTGA
>JAJFGI010000196.1 GCA_021776215.1 Kiloniellaceae bacterium
GCACTGCCAAGTCATGTCGGGGAGGAGGAGCAGAATCGCCCCGACCACCCCGGCGGCGACCGCCATCCACAGGAACCAGAAGCCGGGCGCGAAAATCTCGATCCCCAGCAGAACGATGCCGGCCACCCACCAATGCCAGAAGACGATGCCGGTCAGGCTCATGCTCAGCCCCTGTTCCCGTCGCCGGGCGGCGCGCCGCTCCACGGGCCGCGCCGCGCGCCGCCGGCGGATTCGGCCATGGACTCGCGCACGATCTCGGCGACTCCGGCGACGGCGCCCAGGACCCCGGTGGCATCCACCGGCATGAAGAAGGTCTTCTGGTTCGGCGAGTCGGCGAATTTGCCCAGCGCCTCCACATAGCGCTGGGCGACGAAGTAGTTGATCGCCTGCACGCTGCCTTTGGCGATGGCCTCCGAGACCATCTGGGTGGCGCGCGCCTCCGCCTCCGCCTCGCGTTCGCGCGCCTCGGCATCGCGATAGGCGGCTTCGCGGCGGCCTTCGGCGGCCAGGATGTTGGCCTGTTTCTCACCCTCGGCGCGCAGGATCTCCGACTGCCGCTCGCCCTCGGCGACCAGGATGGTGGCGCGCTTGTCGCGCTCCGCCTTCATCTGCCGGCCCATGGATTCCACCAGATCCATGGGGGGCGTGATGTCCTTGATCTCGATGCGGGTGACCTTGACGCCCCACGGCGCCGTGGCATCGTCGACCACGGTCAGCAGCTGGTGGTTGATCTTGTCGCGCTGGGACAGCAACTCGTCCAAATCCATGGAGCCCATGACCGTGCGGATGTTGGTCATGGTGAGGTTGAGCACCGCCCGTTCCAGCTCGCGCACCTCGTAGGCGGCGCGTGCCGCGTCCAGCACCTGATAAAAAACCACGCCGTCCACCTGCAGCAAGGCGTTGTCGCGGGTGATCACCTCCTGCTGCGGCACGTCGAAGACGTTCTCCATCATGTTCATGCGCGCGCCCACACGCTCGACCACCGGGACGATCAGATGCAGGCCCGGCGTCAGGGTCCGCACGTAGCGGCCGAACCGCTCCACCGTGAATTCGGTGCCTTGCGGGACGGCGCGGGCGCTCATGAAGACAAGGATGATCGCCAGGATGGCGACCGCGACCACGAAAACGGAAAATCCGGACAGCCCGGCAAGATCGAATGACATCAGTCGCATATCCCCCCGTTATTGCGATCCCGGCGCGCCGGTGCGGCGGCAAGACTAGCATCTCTTTCTTCGGGCTGCTTGCGGGAAACGCGTAATCCTATTGCGTAAGAGTCGCGAATCGAGCAAGCGTTGCGTTAACCGCGATGGAGAATATTTTTGTAGATTTTTGAGATTGAGTAATTACATTTTCATGTAGATCTTAACTAATTTGCTCGGGCAGCGTGCTATACTTTGTTGGTCAACGGTGATCGAGGTGGAAGTGATGCCTTTGTTCTGGGTCGTTGGTGGTGAATACAAGGACACGTACTTTAACGAGCCCATCGGCGGCGAGGAACAGTGGTTCGGGCCGTTCTCCGACTACGACGACGCCAAGAAGGAGTGGGCAAAGCATGCCTGGCAGACGGTTGATACCTGTACGTGCCGCTACCGGATCGAGTGTATCGATCCCGATGTGCCCCCGCCCTGCACTGACTAACCCTGCACTGACTAACCTTGCACTGATTAGGCCTGCACCGACTAGCCGCGGCCAGCCACGGTAACCGTGCCCTGGCCTCTGCCTCAGGGCGATGCCGCGTTGCTCGCCCTCGCCAAATCCTACCCCTTCACAGCATTCCCGGACTCATATCTCCTGCGCGCCGGCCAGGCCCTGCCCATGCCGGCGCGGCATCCGGAGCTCGACAGCTACGCCGGCCGGGTGCCGGTCATCGCGCACGGCTCGAACCGGGCGCCGGACCAGCTTCGCCGCAAGTACGGCGTGGCGGCCGAGATTCCGGTCAGCCGCGCTTGGTTGCAAGACTACGATGTGGTCTACTCGGCGCATGTGACTCGGTATGGCTCCATCGCCGCCAACCTCCACCATGCGCCGGGCATGCAGGTGGAAGTCTTCGTCACGTGGCTGGATGTCCCGCAACTCGCCCGCATGCACGAGACGGAACTGGGCGGCGAGGTGTACGAGTACGGCCGCCTGGACGGCATCGCCCTGGACCTGGAGCATGGGCCGGTGGCGAGATTGAGTGCGGCGTACGTCTATCTCTCCCGCCGTGGCTGCCTGGCCGACGCGGGGCGGCCGCTGGCCCTGGCCGAGGTGGGCGCGCGGCGGCGGGCGCATGCGGCCATGGGACAGCTCGACATCCTCGGTTTCGTGCGCGCCCGGCACGGCGGCGAGGCGCCGCTGGATGACTTGATCCTGCGCGCCATCCGGGACCCGGCCTATCGCCGGAGCCTCATCGAGGCCATGGGAAATGGGGCGGTGCCCACCGCAGCACCGCACTTCGCGGCGCTACGGCGCTAGCTAACCGGCCGCCACGATTCCTGCCAGCAAGAGCCAGCCGACGTAGCGGTTGCTCCTGAACCGCTGCAAACAGTTACCCGGGTCATCCGCGTCGAGCGTGCCGATCTGCCAGGCGAAATGCGCCGCCGCTGCCGCCACCCCGACATAGAACGGCCAGGCCATGCCGGCCGCGACCCCGGTCGCGGCGAACAGAATCGTGGCCAGCCCATAGAAGACGGCCAGCCAAGGTCGGGTCGCTGTGCCGAAACGCAAGGCCGTGGATTTGACCCCGACCAGGGCATCGTCCTCCTTGTCCTGGTGCGCGTAGATGGTGTCGTAGCCGAGGGTCCAGGCGATCCCGGCGCCGTAGAGCAGGATCGGCGG
>JAJFGI010000197.1 GCA_021776215.1 Kiloniellaceae bacterium
ACAACCAATGTTAAATCCCGAGGAGCAATGAAATGCCCTGTCAGAAGCAGTTCGACATCGACGAAGTCTTGGACACGGCCATGCAGGCCTTCTGGGCCCGTGGCTACGAAACTACCTCGATGCAGGATCTGGTGGATTGCACCGGGGTCAATCGCGGCAGCCTCTACGCCACTTACGGCGACAAGCGCGCTCTCTTTCTCGCAGCCATACACATGTATGACGAGAAGATGCGCCGCAAACTGCTTGCCGAGCTTGAGGCCACTTACGGGCCGCGCGAGGCCATCCGCCAGTTGCTCCTAGCCCTCACGGCGCATGTGTCGAAGACAGGCGCTAACCGCGGTTGCTTCCTGACCAACACTGCCCTGGAACTCGCGGCCCATGACCCGGAAGTGCGCCGAATTGTGGCCCACGCGCAGGAGGAGATCGAGGCCTTCTTCGCCCGCATGATTAAGAAAGGAAAAGCGCGAGGTGAAATCGCATCCCAAGTGAAACCCATGGAGACGGCCCGCAGCCTGCTGGCATCGCTGCTCGGGCTTTTTGTGCTCGTCCGCAGCCGTCCGGACCGAGCGTTGCTCGCCGAAATCGTCGATGACGCCATCCTGCGCCTCGGCTGAATTTTTTTGACCCGATTTTGAACGAACGTTCCATACAAGGTCAGAAATCAACCATACCACCAAAGGAGAACCAAATGACCGCCCAATACAAGCTGACCCTGCCGGCCAAGACCCTCGAGAATGCCGACCCCAAGGCCAAGGCCGTATTGGAGAAGGCCAAGGCACAAGTCGGGTTCATCCCGAACATGTATGCCGGGATGGCCAACTCGCCGGGCCTGCTTGAGACCTATCTAGACGGTTACCAGCGATTCCGGGATGGCTCGGGTTTCACCTCGGCCGAGCAGGAAGTGGTGTTTCTGACCATCAGTCGCGGCAATGGCTGCGACTACTGCGTGGCCGCCCACAGCATGCTCGCCGATCAGAAGTCAAAGGTGCCGCCGCAGGTTACCGAGGCCATCCGCGAAGGGCGGCAGGTTCCCGATCCGAAGCTGGCCGCGCTGAGCACCTTCACCGTTACGATGTTGACAAGCCGGGGGCTGCCTTCGCGTACCGACGTTCAGGCATTTCTTGCCGCAGGCTATGAGGAGCGGCACGTGCTGGAGATCATCCTGGCCATCGCCGTGAAGACGCTCAGCAACTACTCCAACCACCTGTTTCACACGCCGCTTGACGAAATGTTTGCGAGCCGCGCGTGGAAGAAGTCGGCCTGACCGAAAAACTTCAACCAAGGAGACAACCAATTTTGACAACATCTCGACCTGGCCTTTGGGCAGGAATGCTCGCTCTTATCTGCGTCTCGGTCGGCGCCATGCTCGCCACTTCACCCGCCGCGGCAGTGCTAGAGTAAATCGGCCTGAGCCTTCTGGCGGGCATTGTCGTTTACGGACATGGGATGATCTCGGGGTGCTGTTCTGTGGGCATTCAGTGTGTCTCTTTTCCCCCGATCCGGAGCGTGTCGAGCGGCTCGGGGCCGATCCTTCCTGACCTTCTTCAGTGATTCGCACGCCAGCGGTGTAACTATCCGGCCAATCCAATCATCAAAAGTGATGAGAGGGGTGTTGTGCGTCTTGAACTGCACGTTCTGGTGCCCGCGAGATGGCCCCTTATTTTGCCGGAGACTGACGCCTTCATGAGCACATCAGATGCAAAGCGAATTCTACTTGCCGATGGAGACGAGGTATCTCGAACCTCATTGGCCAACGACCTTCGGATGACTGGTGAGTTCACGGTTACGGAGACGGGAAGCGGCGACGAAGCGCTCGATCTCGCCATATGTGAGTCCTTTGATGCAGTTCTCCTGGATTTGCAGCTCCCTAACGTGGACGGACACGAGCTTTGCAAATTTTTGCGCCGCAGCGGCGTTCGAATTCCGATCATTCTGACTGCACCAACCCCATCTGACGTGGAAGCCGTTCTCGGCCTTAATAATGGTGCCAACGACTACGTGGCCAGGCCGTTCAGATTCGCAGTCCTGCTCGCCCGACTGCGAGCTCACCTGCGTCAACACGAGCGAGACCATGCCGCTGCGTTCATGATAGGTCGGTACGAGTTTCGGCCAAGCGGAAGGACGCTCATCGACCGCGAACTGAACATCAAGATTCGCCTGACCGAAAAGGAAACAGGCATACTGCGGTACCTCTACGTAAGGCGGGAAGAAATTGTTACGCGGGGCGAACTCCTCCGTGACATCTGGGGTTATCATGCAAGTGCCACAACCCACACGGTGGAGACCCATATCTATCGCTTGCGAAAAAAAATAAACGCAAACTTATCGAACACCCAACTGATATTGACTGAGGGGCAGGGTTACCGGCTCGACTGCTAAGAGCCGGAAGCAGATCGAACAACGTCGGGGCCGTTCTTCAGGGCCTTCTCAATTCGCCGGGCGGATCCAAAATATCTATACCCAAGTGATCCGCGGGTGAGCGTCCAGCCAAGCCGCCTCGGAAAGTAATGACTGGCGATCGAGAACGACGTCGCGCAGAGAACCCTAAAGCACCGACCGTCATGGCACACGTCGAACAACCCAGTCAGTTCGGCGGCATCGTTTAGGTGCGCGGATATCGCTCATCTTTGGCAGCGAGGATCGCATCCACGAGATCCTCCGGAACGTCGCTCGGAACGAGGCTCTCCTGCCACTCGAAGACCGCCTTGCCGAGCGCCACACTGCGCCGGTATGCGGCCAGATAACCGCGGCAATCGCGACACATCATCAAGTGCATATCGAAGATCACGCGTTGCTTTGTTGGTAGCGTGCCTTCGAAATAGTCGAGGACGAAATCCTCGAATTCTCTACAAGTCAGCATTAGCGGGAGTTTCATAACCGCGGAGCGAAGTTTTCGCATTTTGGCAGGTCCTGCTTTCATAGCTCGCCCTTCCCAAAAATCGGCTCCAACTGTTTTTTCAAGGCGGCTCGGGCTCGGTGCAGCCTGGTTTTGATCACGCCGGTATTGGTCTCTAACAAGGTCGCGACTTCTTCGGTGTCATATCCTTCGATGTCGCGGAGCATAAGAACGATACGATAAGTATCGGGAAGGCTCTGAATCGAACGATGAACAAGGTCACGCGCCTGGTTGCGTTCAAGAATCTTCAAGAGCGGTTCATTGAACTGCCAGGTCGGTTCAATCCGGCACCCGTCGGAATCGAAAACCGGCAGGAGGTCGTCAATCGACTGCGTGTTGTGCGGCTTTCGCGACCGCAATATCCCGAGGGCGCAGTTGACAACGATTCGATGCAGCCAGGTTCGAAACGACGAGCGCCCTTCGAAGGAGTTGATCTTGGCGAAGGCCAGCAAATACGCTTCCTGAATGCACTCGCGAGCATCGTCCTCGTTGATCAACAGCCGGCGGGCGACCGAGAGCATTGCCGCGCCATGCTCGCGGACGGCACGCTCCAAGTCATTCCCATCGGCAAAGTTGTCTGGACCGACTGGGATTTGCTCCGCCGGCTCGCTCACCTGAATTTCAACCCAAAAGCCTCTGACAAACTGACACCGTAGACGGTGGTGCGAGTGACGCAAAGACCAAATGATCCGGCCGCCGTATCCGCCGCGAGATTCCTGGTATTCCAGCAACTTGTCATACGTGACTGGTCGCCTGGGCTCGATGTAACGAACGGGCTGGGATGCGAAGGGATACCGGGGTTCTGTTCATCACCTTGGCCAAAACCTCACACCACGAGCGCGCCGGGCGAGGGCCGAATCGCCAGCGAGCAAGCATCCAATCGCTGGGCAGGGACGCCTCTAATCGGTCAAAAGAGCGTGAGCAACCCGCTTCGATGTTGACGTCGCATCTGCCGCGAGAGTACGGGATGTGCGTTTGAGTAGGCTCCGTAACCTTTTGCGCCGTTCTGGCATCTAACACTAGCAAGCCTTGGAGCGTTAACGCCCCACGGCGGTCGGATGGTCAGAACATAATTGAGGCAATAGAGGGTTTCTACAATGAATAAATCACCGCGCCAGCGATGCGCCCAGCGGCAAATCGAGAGCGAAAATCTACCGGGTATGGAGTTTCAGGATCTGGTGGAGGCACAGCGTCGGAACATTGATGCGATCACGAAGGCCCAGTTGATCGCGATTCAAGGCGCTCATGCGATCGCAAGGAGACAGGCGGATATCATCCGGGAAACGTTCGACGGCGTAGCTGGCCTAGCAACGGAAACGATGGCACCAGGCGATCATCAAAACGCCACCTTGATGGATCCCACGGCGATGCAAGCGGGCTTCGAGCGCACACTGGAACATATGAAAGATCTTATGGGCGTGATGATGGAGACAAACATGTCGGTGTTCGACGTCATGAATTTGCGCTTCGCCGACATGTTCGATCAGGACAACCCGTCCGAAAAGTAGAGTCTAATTCGTGATCCGACAGACTGGCGATAGATCGGCTTAAGCCGAGAGCGCATCCAAGACGCCAAAGAGAATTAGGAGACGCGGCCCAACCGCCACAGCCGGGCACTGAACTCGCGTGCGAGCGGCCGAACGTCGAGCCATACGCCTACAAAGGAATTATAGAAACAATGACACGAGACGAAATTCTGGCCCTTCCATCCATGCCGCCGGGCAATCCGAGCTATCCGTTCGGACCCTATCGTTTCGTCGACCGCGAGTACTTCGTCGTCGTCTATGAGAGCGATCCCGCGGCGATCCGGCACGCGGTCCCCGAGCCGCTGGAGCCGGATGGCAGCAACCGTATCCTCTACGAGTGGATCGCCATGCCTGACAGCTCCGGCTTCGGCAGCTATTCGGAGTCCGGTGTCGTGATCCCCTGCCTGCTTGGCGGTAAGCCGGTCAACTACACCGCTCAGATGTACCTGAACGACGAGCCGCCGATCACGGCCGGACGGGAGATCTGGGGCTTCCCGAAACGCTGGGGTCAACCGACGCTGCGGGTCGAGACCGACACATTGACGGGGATCCTCGACTACGCGGGCCAACGGGTCGCCCTGGGCACCATGGGTTACAAGCACGAAAACCTGTGCCAGGACCCGGCCGAGTGCCGCAAGAAGCTGGAAATGACCCAGGTCAACCTGAAGCTGCTGCCGTGCGTGACCGGCAAGCCCCTGGTGGCCCAGTTGGTCGCCTACAACCTTACGGAGATCACCGTGAAGGGGTACTGGGGCGGGCCGGCGCGGCTTCATCTGGTCCCCCATGTCAATGCGCCGGTGGCGGATTTCCCGGTGCACAAGATGATCGGCGGGCTGCACTTCATTGCCGATCTGACACTGCCGTACGGTCGGGTTGTGCACGACTACCTCTCTTGAACAAGCTAGACGCAAAGGAACATCAAGCGATGCTGCACGGAAAGAATGCGATCGTCACCGGTTCGACAAGTGGCATCGGTCTTGGGATTGCGGAGGCGCTCGCCCAGGCCGGCGCCAACGTCATGATGAACGGGTTCGGCAATGCCAAGGAGATCGAGGCAGACCGCGCGCGGTTGGAAAAGGACCACGGCGTCAAAGTGCTGTTCTCGCCGGCCAACATGATGGACCGACATGAGATCGCCGGCATGGTCGAGACCGCGCGCGAGACGTTCGGCGCGGTCGATGTTCTGGTCAACAACGCGGGAATTCAACACGTCGCGCCGATCGAGACGTTTCCACCGGAGAAGTGGGACGCCATTATCGCGATCAACTTGTCCTCCGCCTTCCATGGCATGAGGGCGGTGATTCCGGACATGAAGGAGCGCGGCTTCGGCCGAATTATCAACATCGCCTCGGCGCATGCCCTGGTCGCATCGCCGTTCAAGTCCGCCTATGTGGCGGCGAAGCACGGCATCGCAGGTTTGACCAAGACGGCGGCGCTGGAAGTCGCCGAGCATGGCATCACTGTCAACGCCATCGCGCCCGGCTATGTTCTCACACCGCTTGTGGAGGCGCAGATCCCCGACACGGCAAAGGCCCGCGGCATCAGCGAGGAGGAGGTCAAGCGCGACGTCCTTCTGACCGCGCAACCGACCAAGCAGTTTGTGACGGTCGAGCAACTCGGGGAATTGGCCGTTTTCTTGTGCGGGGATGGGGCGGCCTCGATCACCGGGGCAATCCTGCCGGTTGACGGCGGGTGGACAGCACAATGAGCGCCAAGAAGGTAGCCGCCGGTAAACCGCCGAAGATGATCAACGTCGCCTTGCAGGGCGGCGGGTCGCACGGCGCCTTTACCTGGGGCGTGCTCGACCGCCTTCTGGAAGACGGCCGGATCAGTTTTGAAGCCATCAGCGGGACCAGCGCCGGGGCCATGAACGCGGTTGTCGTCGCCGATGGCATCATGAAGGGCGGGCCTGACGGGGCGCGCCAGGCGTTGGAGGATTTTTGGCAAGCGGTCGGCCGGGAAGGCGCCAAGAGCCCAATCCAGCGATCTCTTCTCAACATGTTCACGGGCGACTGGAGCCTTGAATCCTCACCGAGCTATCTGTTCTTCGATCACCTGACACGGCTGATTTCCCCTTACGAACTGAATCCGCTCAATCACAATCCGCTCAGGGATCTCCTCGAAGCTCAGATCGATTTCGACCGGGTGATCGCCTGCGACAAAATAAAACTGTTCGTATCCGCGACCAACGTCCATTCCGGGCGCGCAAGAGTCTTCACCTGCGACGAGATTACGGCGGACGTGGTCATGGCCTCGGCCTGCTTGCCCTTTATGTTTCAGGCCGTAGAGATCGACGGCGTTCCGTACTGGGACGGCGGCTATATGGGCAATCCAGTGCTATTTCCGTTTTTCAATGCTTGCGCCTCCAGCGATGTAGTCCTGGTTCAGATCAATCCAATTGAGCGCAAAACGACGCCGAGGACCGCACGCGAAATTCTCAACCGTGTGAACGAGATTGCATTCAACAGTTCGCTCCTGAAAGAGTTACGCGCGATCGAGTTTGTGGCGAGGCTGATCGACGAAGGCAAACTGGATTCGTCCGACTACAAGGAAGTCCTCCTGCACCGAGTAGATGGCGGTGAAGAAATGTTGGCGCTCCCGGCCTCCAGCAAGGTCAATGCCGAATTGGCGTTTCTGATCCATCTGCGCGACATCGGCCGCGCGGCCGCGAGCCGCTGGCTCGAAGAGAGTTTCGACCGGATCGGCAAGGAGTCGAGCGTCGATATCCGAACGTTGTTCGGGGGATGACCGAACGCGGGACGCCATGCTGTCGCCCCCAGATAGAGATCACAGGTGGCTGCCAAGTCACGTATTGAGCGCACGCGCCGAACCGATATCCCTCACCCTCGCCCTAACCCCAAAATTGGAAGTCACACCATGGCAGACATAGAGATCTACACCAAACAGTGGTGCCCTTATTGTGCGAAAGCCAAGGCCTTGCTGAAGTCGAAAGAACTCACCTACCGAGAGATCGACATCACGTCCGACACCGACCGCGGGCAGGAAATGATCGAGCGCTCGCAGCGGCGTACCGTGCCGCAGATCTTCATCGAGGACCAGTCCATCGGCGGATATGACGATCTCGCGCATCTGAATGCGACGGGCGACCTAGACCGCTTGCTGAAAATCGAGACCAGGGGCGAGATAAGCAAAGTCTATGATGTGGCGGTGATCGGGGCGGGACCGGCCGGCATGTCGGCGGCCATCTACGCGACCCGGAAAAACCTCTCCACCATCGTTCTCGCATTCGATCTCGGCGGCCAGATGGGCACGACCTACGAGATCGCCAACTATCCCGGTTTTCAGATGGTAACCGGCCCGGATCTTGTGCAGCAATTCTCCGACCATGCCGACCAATACGGGATCGAAAAGCTGGTCGGCGAACGGGTAACCGGCATTGAACTCGATGGTCGCTGCAAGCTGGTCAGAACCAGTTCGGGTCGGGAGATTCGCGCCAGTGCCGTCATCATTGCGAGCGGCGCCTTCAAGCGGAAGCTCGATATCCCCGGCGAGACTGAGCTGCAAGGCAAGGGGGTCGTCTATTGCTCGACCTGCGACGGACCGCTGTTCAAGGACATGACCATCGCCATCGTCGGCGGTGGCAACTCCGGCCTCGAGGCGGCGATTGAGATGGACGGAATCGCCGAGAAAATCTATCTCGTCTCCGTCGGGGATTGGACCGGCGACGAAATCCTCCAGGACAAAGCAGCTGCGGCTAAGCGCGTGGAGGCCCTGAAATTCCATCAACCCATGGAGATCCATGGCACCGACAAAGTCAGCAGCCTCACGGTGAAGAACGCCCAGACAGGCGAAACCCGGCAGCTCGAGGTCGACGGGGTTTTCATAGAGATCGGACTCTTTCCCAACTCGGACTTCGTTCTCGATCTCGTGGGGACCAACGATCGCGGTGAGATCAAGGTCGATCGCCACAGCGGGACGGGGGTCCGTGGGATATTTGCCGCCGGCGACGTGACCGACAATAGAGAAAAGCAGATCGTGGTTTCGGCCGGCGAGGGTGCGCGCGCCGCCCTGGCAGCGTTCGAATATCTGGTACGTCAAGTCTAGGCGGCCGCAGATTTCAAGCTGTGCACGATTGTCATATTCAGTGGATTGATTGCCGCGCATCGGCGCCAACCAGACTTGCCTGCATTTAGACAGGTCGCCGGGCAACCGGAATTGGGAAAAGTTTTCATGTCTGGCGTGCTTCCAGATCTTGTGATCCAGATATTGACAGTCATGGCGGCGCTGTTCGTCTTCATGGTGGGGGTGGGTATTTTCGCGATTCTCATCCTCTATATCTGTGACGTCTCCCAAACCAAACACGCGATCCGGCACAACTACCCGGTGTTCGGTCGGTTCCGGCACTTTTTCGAGCACTTAGGCACTTTTTTTCGCCAGTATTTCTTTGCCATGGACCGTGAGGAGATGCCGTTCAACCGGGAGCAGCGCAATTATGTCTATCGGGCTGCCAAGAACGTGGATACCACCGTTGCATTCGGCTCGACCCGGGACCTGAATCCGGTCGGCACAGTGATGTTCGTTAACTGCCCGTTCCCGACGCTTGACACCGATGCGGTCGAGACATCCGCCGTGACCATCGGGCCCTACTGTCCCAACCCTTACACGACACGCAGCCTGTTCAACATCTCAGGTATGAGTTTTGGCGCGATTTCCCACGCCGCGGTGAAAGCCTTGTCGCATGGCGCCGCCAAGGCGGGTGCCTGGCTCAACACCGGCGAGGGCGGCTTGTCGTCCTATCATCTGGAGGGTGGCTGTGACATTGTCTTCCAGATGGGGACGGCCAAATATGGGGCACGCGACGAATCTGGCGACTTATGCGACGACAAGCTGCGCGAAGTTGCAGGTCACGAACAAGTCAGGATGTTCGAGATCAAGCTGAGTCAGGGTGCCAAGCCCGGGAAAGGCGGCATCCTGCCTGGCTGCAAGGTGACGCCCGAGATTGCCAAGATCCGCGGCATTCCCGTTGGCCAAGACTCGATCAGTCCAAACCGGCACCCGGAAGTCGATTCAGCCAGTGAACTGCTGGACCTGATCGACCGCATTCGCACCGTCACGGGCAAGCCGGTTGGGTTCAAGGCGGTGATTGGCGCTTACGGTTGGTTGGACGACCTGTTCGCGGAGATCCACCTCCGTGGAATAGAGTCGGCACCGGACTTCATAACCATCGACAGTGCCGACGGTGGTACGGGTGCGGCGCCGAGCAGCCTGATCGACTATGTTGGATTGCCAATCTCGCAAAGCCTGCCAATAGTAGTCGACAAGTTGGTGGGGCACGGCTTACGGGAACGGGTCAAAGTCATCGCTTCGGGGAAGTTGGTCACACCGGCGGAGGTAGCCTGGGCACTCTGCGTCGGCGCCGATTTCTGCGTGTCGGCGCGAGGATTTATGTTTGCGCTCGGCTGCATTCAGGCGCTTCAGTGCAACAAGAATACTTGTCCGACCGGCATCACCACCCATAATCGCCGGCTCCAAAGGGGCCTCGATCCAGCGGACAAGGCGGTAAGGGTCCAACATTATATCGAGAACATGGTGCACGAGATCGGCGTGATCGCCCATTCCTGTGGTGTACACGAGCCACGATTTCTGCGCCGCTACCATGCAAGCATCATGGTTCACGACGGACGAGTGTGTCCGATTAGCGAGATTCACCCTGACATGGCACCTGGCTCTGCCGTTGTCTCGCATGCGTCCGTCAGTGTCGAGGCCCCGCAGTGAGCGAAGCTGGACCCACGAAGAGTGTTGCGGAACGAACAGGGGGTGCAGGCGCAGGTATGCTGATGGTAACCGCGCCCTTCGATGGATCGTTAATCGCCGAGGTCCCGGTCGCGGGCTCTACCGTGGTCGAGGAAAAACTTGCCGCGGCGGCGGCTCTTCATAGAGATCGCGATGGATGGCTAAGCGTGGCCGAAAGGACCGAGATCCTGCGCCGCGCGGCAGCGCTTATGAGCGACCGGGCCGAGGCGCTGGCCGTCGAGGCGGCACGGGAGGGCGGCAAGCCGTTGATCGACTCGCGCATCGAGGTGGAGCGCGCCATCGATTGCCTCCAAATCTGCATCGAATCGCTGCGGACCGAACCCGGCCGCGTTATTCCCATGAACGTCAACGTGGCGTCCGCGCGTCGCGTCGCGTTCACCCGGAAGGAGCCGATCGGCGTCGTGGTCGCGGTCAGCGCCTTCAACCATCCGCTGAACCTGATCGCCCACCAGGTGGCCCCCGCGGTGGCCGCGGGATGCCCGGTAATCGTCAAACCGGCCGAGGACACGCCCCTATCCTGCTTGCGGTTCGTTGAAATCTTGCGCGAGGCTGGGCTGCCCGAGGCCTGGTGTGTGCCGCTCGTCATCGAGGATCGCGCGGTCGCCGAGAAGTTAGTCACGGATCCGCGCGTGGCGTTTTTCAGCTTCATCGGCAGCCCCGGTGTTGGCTGGTCCCTGCGTTCGAAGCTGGCGCCGGGCACTCGTTGTGCACTGGAACATGGCGGTGCTGCGCCCATGATCCTAAACGACGACGCTGACCTGGACCGGGCGCTTCCGGCGATCCTCAAAGGCGGGTTCTATCATGCGGGTCAGGTCTGCGTGTCCGTGCAGCGGATCTTTGCCCATGAAAGGATCGCACGCAGCTTCGCCAAACGGCTTGCACAACAAGCCAGTCGATTGAAAGTCGGCGATCCGACCGATGTCGCGACGATAATCGGCCCGTTGATCCGTCGGAGCGAGGTCCAGCGCGTACATGAATGGGTTGAAGAGGCGCGCGCGGCCGGAACCGAAGTGCTGACGGGCGGCGCGCCACTGTCGGAATCCTGTTACGCGCCGACGGTGCTCTACGATCCCCCCGCTGGGGTCAGAGTATCGACCGAGGAGGTGTTTGGCCCCGTTGTCTGTGTCTATCCCTTCGCCGAACTCGACGAGGCCATAGCTCGCGCCAATTCTTTGCCGTATGCCTTCCAGGCCGCGATCTTCGCCCGCGACTTGGATGTGGCCATGCGAGTTTGTACGCGGCTCGACGCCTCGGCGGTGATGATCAACGACCACACGGCGTTTCGGGTCGATTGGATGCCGTTCGCCGGTTTGAGGCAGTCCGGACTCGGCGTCGGCGGTATCCCGCATACCCTGCACGATATGCAGATAGAAAAGATGACGGTGATCCACTCCCCGGAATTGTGAGCTACTAAGAAGGAACATGCCAATGGAAATGGCGCCCGATCCGTCCCAGACATCCAAGATCAAGGCCTCGGACCTGTTTGTTCGGTGCCTGGAGGCCGAGGGCGTCACCCATATCTTTGGCGTCCCCGGTGAAGAGAACGCCGATTTGATGATCTCCCTGCTGGATAGCAGAATCGCGTTCGTGCTCTGCCGCCACGAGCAGGCTGCCGCCTTCATGGCGGATGCCTACGGCCGGCTCACCGGGAGACCTGGCGTCTGCCTGGCGACGCTGGGTCCCGGCGCGACCAACTTGGTGACCGGCATTGCGGACGCGAACATGGACCGCTCTCCCGTCGTGGCGATCATCGGTCAGGCCTCGACCAGCCGACTCCACAAGGAGAGCCACCAAAACATGGACGCAATCGCCATGTTCCGGCCGATTTCCAAGTGGGCGCAGTCGATTACCAATGCCCCAATCGTGCCGGAGGTCCTGCGCAAGGCCTTCAAGATTGCCGCGATGGAAAAGCCCGGCGCTTGCATCGTCGAATTGCCGGAGGACGTGGCTGAGATGACGGTCACGGGATCACCGATGCCGGTGGAGACGACCCGCCGGCCGGCCGCCGATCACAAGGCGGTGGCGCGGGCGGTTGACCTGATAGCTGCCGCGAAGAACCCGATCGTTCTCGCCGGCAACGGAGCGGTCCGCAAGCGCGCGGCCAAGCAGTTGCGGCGCCTAGCGCACAAGGCTGGCATCGGGGTGGTCAGCACCTTCATGGGCAAAGGTGCGGTACCACTCGATGACCCGCACTGCTTGTTCACCATCGGACTGCAGGGTGGGGATCATATCAACGGCGCCATCGAGGAAGCCGACACGGTCATCACTGTCGGCTACGACCTGGTCGAATATGCACCCGAATTCTGGAACAAGGGCGAGCGAAAGACCATTGTCCACATAGATTTCGAACCGGCCGAGATTGATGGCGACTATCTCATCGCCGTGGAGATCGTGTCGGATATTGCCGATGCGCTCTGGCAGATCAATGAGGAACTTAACCGTCGGTTCAAGGAACAGCTACCGCTGTTCGCAATCAGTGCGCGGGCACACCTGCGCGCCACAATCGAAACAGACATCAACGCCGAGGCCGCCGATCAATCTTTTCCGATGAAACCGCAGCGAATCGTGAGCGACCTACGTGCGGCGCTTGGACCCGGTGACATTCTGCTCTCGGACGTCGGCGCTCACAAAATGTGGATCGCCCGCTACTATCAATGCTACGAGCCCAACACCTGCCTGATCTCCAATGGTTTCTGTTCGATGGGCTTCGCGCTGCCGGGCGCGATCGGCGCGAAGATTGCCCATCCAGACCGCCGTGTCGTCGCTGTTTGCGGCGATGCCGGGTTTCTAATGAACGTCCAGGACCTGGAAACCGCCGTGCGCCTGAAGCTCAACATCGTCTCCCTGATCTGGGTCGATGGCGAATACGGCCTGATCAAATGGAAACAGCAGAACCAGTTTGACGGACGTCACTCCGACCTCGCCTTTGGCAACCCGGATTTCGAGTTGCTTGCCCAGTCGTTCGGAATGTGGGGGCGTACGCTCAATGCGCCAGGCGAACTGCCGACAGCTCTCGACGAGGCGTTCGCTCAAATTGGTCCGGCGCTGATCGCGGTGCCGGTGGACTACCGCGAGAATCGCAAGCTGACTGAACGACTTGGTAACTTGATCTGCCCGATCTGAATGATCGCCGACTACTGCATCGCCAAGAACACGCATTTTGTGCACGGGTGTATTCCGTTGGGCTAGAACGGCAGGAGCGGAAAAGCATACTGGTTGCCGGGCAAAAAAAACGCAGGCGACGTCAGTGGGCAGAGCAGTAGACAGCGAACCTGCCGCCTTCATCCGTGGGATGGGACACATTGGCTGACATGGCTTTGGCGGTTGTGCTCTTAGTGATTTCGTTGGGTCTCTCGGGACTTGTCGGATTCGCGGCGCATCGGGCAAGTATTTGCACGGTCAAGGCCGTTGCCGAGATCCTAACCACCCGCCGCGCGTTTATGCTGGTGAGCTTTGCCAAGACCGCGCTGTGGGTCATGCTCGTCACGCTGGCGCTGAACTGGCTCGTGCCAACCGC
This sequence comes from Kiloniellaceae bacterium, assembly GCA_021776215.1. Classification (GTDB taxonomy): domain Bacteria; phylum Pseudomonadota; class Alphaproteobacteria; order Kiloniellales; family J153; genus JAJFGI01. The sequence goes on from JAJFGI010000197.1 coordinate 13,715, forward strand.
GCGGAGTTCCGGTTGGGAGTTGTCCATCCGGTCCTTGGCCGGCGGGCTTTTGTTTGGGGTTGGTGCTGCCATCAACGGCGGTTGCGCCTTTTCCACCTTGACGCGGCTCGCCGGTGGCCGTCTGTCAATGCTTCTGTCTCTGGCCGGTTTCTGTCTCGGAGTCGCCGGCCACGTTTTGCTCACCTCGAATCACCTGGTCCGGGCTCCTACGGCGGCCGCAACTTACCTCGAGCCGCCTGCGCCTTGGACGGTTGCACTTCTAGCGGCTCTTCTTTTGTGGGCAGTTTGGGAAGGCCCTCGCCTCTGGCGAACCCGTCCGACAGGAACGCCGCTCAGGACACTGGCGTTCGCTGACCGTTACCGCTTGTCGACCGCCGCTTTCTTGATGGGTATCAGCAATGCGATCCTCTATGCCTCATACGGCACCTGGGCATATACCAGCATACTAAACAGAGGTGTGAGGGAGGTGCTGGGATCAATCGAAACCGTCCAAGCGATCTACTGGTATCTTTTTGCCGCTCTTCTTGCCGGTATGTTTCTGTCTGCCTGGTGCAAGGGGGGCTTTAGGCTCGATTGGCGGCCATCCCAGAAGTGGCGTTTGTATTTTCTCGGTGGACTGCTGATGGGTCTGGGTGCTGCCATGGTGCCGGGCGGCAACGATGTTTTGATTCTCAACAGTATCCCAGGTCTCTCGCCCCACGCATTTCCGGCGTACCTAGCCATGATCGTCGGCATTGTCCTTGCCCTGATCATCATGAAGAGAATCAACGGGCAAGTTCCGGCCGTCGATTGTCGCGGTGATCTATGTACCCGCGACTGACGGCGCTCAGACCCGTCGACCTATTTCGGCCAACCAGGTCCAGGAGTTGGGGGACTTGTGAAACCGCGTGCAGTCTTTACCCCTGGCAGAGGCAACTGTTGGGCGCGAAAAGGGACTCCGCCAAATCCTAGCCTTCCCGAACGCTGTCAATGGATTATGCGGCCTAAGAGGCGGGGCCCAGCTGGGCTCTCAGATACGCGACGTTGGTGATGAGCCCGGGCAGAAGCCACTGGAAGAGCCTCGACATGTGGATCACTTCGTCGAGCGGGGCGTCCTTGGCGGCGGCGGCTCTGAGGCTATCGGCCGAGAGCCCGCCGGGATTCGGCAACCGGGTGCCGACTTGCGCCAGGCAACGCTCATGTAAAGCGGCGCAGATTGCCTCGTGCGCGGCCGTGCCGGCGACTTGCCTAAGGTCGCTCCACGCCGCCGCCCAATAGCTGGGCCAGCGCCCGAAGGCCCGGTAGTCCGTATTGACGAAGGGAAGCCCAAGCACCCGTTTGACGTCCTCGTAGACCGCGCGTGTTGGCTCGTCGGCATGGTGCGCTTCCATGAGCACGAAGGGCACGGTGACATCCGGTGCGTGCCGCCCAGCGAAGGCCGGCGCCGTGCCGCTGCCCGCCATGTCGTTCCCCTCGAGGAGGAATCGGACCAGGGTCGCGATGATGACGTAGGGCTGATTACCGTGCGAGAAAACGTCGACCATATCCCGGATGTTGCCGATCTCACGCGGCGCATAGCCTGCTTGCGCAAGGCGCGGCGCGATCGCGGGCGGATTTAGTCCACGGACCGCGTCCTCTGCGAAGACCCGATTCGATTGGAACGCCTCGACGAAGGGTCGACTCCGAACCAGAGGCCGCAGGCCGCGCCACAGTTCAGCAAAGAAGTGAGGGTAGTGGGCATAGGCCATGGTGACGACCGCCATCCACGGCACCTGTAAATCGCCCCTCATTTCCTCGTACCAAACCTTGCGCTGACCTTCGACCGCGTACTCCGGTACGGGATAGATCGGCGGTAACGGTTTCGGCTTGAGGCGAGGCAAGGTCGTGCTGTCGGTTGGCCGCCCGTGCGTATCGGTCATGGATGCCTCCTCAGTCGTTCTTGGCGTGCAAGCCGGCATTGCAGACCGGCCAGGGGGTTTCGGACCGCCGTGGCGCCGGGACTCTATCGACTCTCTCTGGGAAGCGTAGCCGTCAACCGGGAGCGGTCAAGGCCCAAGCCGGATGCTGTCAGGACGAGATGTATTTTGGCTTGCATCGTGCATTTCGGATCAGGGCGGGACGGTCTCGGCCAAATATGCCGCGACGGCGGAGGCGGGAATGGCATAGGCCAGGCGCGTCGAGATATACGGAACGCGCCTTGTACTGCCGAGGCCAAAACTCGCCAGCACACCGATCAGGTGCCCGTCCGTGTCAAAGACCGGTCCGCCAGAGTGCCCGGGCTCGACCACCATCTCGAGCTCGATCGCGTCGTCGTAACCGTATTCGGCGTATGTGATCCGCTCGGTGCGTCTGGCTTTGGTGACGTATCCGAAGGAAACCACGCCAAGCTCGTTATTCGGGGTCCCGATACCCAAGACCGGCTGACCGGCCCGGATCGACCGCGAGTCGGCGCAAATGGCGGCATCAAGGCTCCCGGTCGAATCAATTTTCAGCAGCGCCAGTTCCCGAGCCGGCGCGACGTCGACGATGGTAGCCTGGTGCACCCGGCCGTCCGTGGTCGTGACCTCGACGGCATAGCGACGATCTTTCGCGATATGCGCCGCGGTCACGATAAAGCCCCGCGGGTCGACAATTGTACCGCTGGCACCGTTGACGACGGTCCTGGAAGGCACGTCCCGTCCATGCCCCTTTTCATAGACCAGCACTCGAACGTAAGCACCGGCGACCCGTCGCGCCAAGTGGCGGTAGCGATCCGAGCCCAGTTCCTGATCGACGCCGTAGGGAAATGACAAGGCGATTGGCATCGGAACATCCGACGTCGTGCACGCGGTGAGGGGCATGAGCAGCACCAATGCGGTGGCGTGAAGCCCTCTCATGTGGGCCCGCCCTCCGCCATATCGAGTGCTTCAAACAGCGGCCCCAGATGCCGGGAGAAATTGCGCCAGCGTCCCACCGAACTCGCATAGATCGGCTGCCGGACCTGCCAGAAGCTGGCCGTGCGCACCTGTCGCTCGTTTTGGTCAAAGTTGAGGCAACGCGCGTCCCACGGCAGGTCGCAAAAGTCGACGATCGCGCGGCTGACCGCCTCGGGATCGGCCACCAAGTCTTCGTAGCGGACATCCAGGATGGGCGACGGCAAAACCGCGCGCCAATGCGCCATCAGCCGCTCGTGCTGCCGATAGACGAGCCCGAGGTTGGCCAGATCGTACGTGAACGTCAGCCCGGTGGCGAAATTCTGGACATAGCAGGACAGGCACGTATCCAGCGCATCACGCCGACAATGGATAATGGCCGCGCGTGGCAGCAACAGCGAAATCAAACCCAGGCGCAGATAATTACCGGTCATCTTGTCGGTGAGCCTTGGGGACGCCGGGAATCGATCGTCCAGGGTCGCCAGATAGTATTGCGCCAAATCGCGGCTGGTGGCGCGGTCGAGCGCACCGGCGCACTCGGGATAACTCGCCGTCGTGCCGAGCCGGCGGGGCAAATCCTCCACGAGCCGCCGGATATCGTCGAGCTCGCCGGCCCCGGTGACCGCCGGATGGGACGAGAGAATCTGCTCTACCAGGGTCGTGCCCGAGCGCGGCATGCCGACGATGAACACCGGCCGCTGTATGGCGTCGCCGTAGCCGCTACGGGCGGCAAAGAACGCCCGGTCGAATACCGCGATCGATCGGTCGATGTAACCGACGTGCCGCCCCGGGTCGAAGGTCGCCTTGCGCGCCTTGATATCGTTTCCGGCCTGGTATTGGGTGAAAGCGGCATCCACGTCGCCCGCCGCGTCGTGGTGCTTGGCCAGGGCGAAATGCGCGTTGACGCGGGCATCATCCGTCAGGTCCGGGCGGGTCAGAAGGGTTTGCAGGCGATCGATCTGTGCGGCGTGCCCGCGTTGGCGCGCGATCATCGCCAGGTTGTAATGCGCCTCGGTGAGATCCGGACGCAGGGCCAGGGCCCGCTCGTGCGCTGCCACGGCCTCGTCGAACCGGCCGACCGACTGCAGGCTTACACCGATGTTGAAATGCGCCTCGGCAAGGTCGGGGCACCGATCGAGGGCCCGGCGGAATTCTCCGAGCGCCGCGTCATAACGCCCGAGCCGGGACAAGCAGTGGCCGAGATCGACGTAGGTCGCGGCGTGTTCGGGCTGTAAATCGATGGCCTTTCGGTACCACTCCTCGGCGCTCTCGTAGCGTCCGAGGTCACGGTACGCATGGCCCAATTCGCGCGCGGCAGCCGGCGAATCCGGTCGCCGCCCAGCCAGGTTGTGGAGCAGGGCGAGTGCGTCCTGGGATTGGCCTTGCGCGCGCATATGCCGAGCGAGTTGCCGGCAAGCCTCGTCGAGATCCGGATCGCTTTCCAGAGCCGCCCGGAAACTGAGGATCGCCGCCGGCGTCTCGCCGCGTTGCGCCAGAGCCAAGCCGAGATTGAGGTGTGCGTCCGCATAGGCCGGATGCAGGCGCAGCGCCGTGCGATAGTGGGCCTCGGCATCATCGTGTTGCTGGCATTCCGCCAATGCATTGCCCAGGTTGTTGCGCGCCTCCGCATCGTCCGGCGCCAGCGCCACCGCCCGCGACAGCTCGGCAGCGGCCTCTTCGGCGCGGCCCAACTCCAGCAGCGCGGTGCCCAGGCCAAAATGCAGGTTGGCGGCCGCCAACCGCATGGCGGGGGCCCGCCGGTACGACGCTACCGCCTCGGCGTACCGGCCGGTCGCGCGCTGGACCTCGGCAAGATGATAGAGGCACAGCGGCTCGTCCGGATGCAGGCGCGCGGCTTGCGTGAGCAGATCAAGGGCCCGCTCGTTATCGCCGCGAACATGCAGCAGGGCACCCAGCCAGTTGAGGGCGGTGGGCTGCTTCGGGTCCAACGCAAGGATATCCCGATATATCCTCTCGGCCTTGTCCGGCTGGCCGTTTAGCCGGTAGCGCGCCGCGGCCACCAGGGACGTCGCAATACCGGCCGGGTGGCCGCCCGTGGGGGCGCTTGTACGCTTCAATCTTTCACTGTGCCGACGCGATTGCCTGTTCAATATCCACTCCGCCGATGGTGCGCGCGCCAGCCTGGAACCGGGTTTTCCGGCGCCCCCCGGAAAACCGAAAAACAAGTGACCGCCCGCGCGTCGAGGCGTTTTTGCGCGCGGGCGGCCGAAGTTACGCGTCAGGGTCTAGATGACCTGCCCTCGCCGCCGGCCTAGAAGAAAAACTGGCCGGCGAACTGGACGCGTTGGGCATCGTTGTCCAGGGCAGCGTTCTGGAAGTCGCGGCTGCCGTAGATCCACTCCACGCCGAACTGAACTTGTGGCACGGGCGTCCACATCAAATTCAGGTGAAGGGAATCCAGCGACTCCGTCGAGCTTGCCAGGAAGGTGTCCTCGACATTGTAGAGGCCGTAGACGGCGTTCGAGCGCCAGTTGGGCGACCAATAGTGGGTGTAGCCGGCGGCAACGCCCCAGGACTTGATCGTATCGAGACTACCGCTCGCGTTGAGGTTGGCGTCCTGGTTGGCGCCGTTGATGAGATAGCGCCCGACGCCATCGCCATAGGTGAAATTAACCTGCAGCGAATCGCCGTCGAGGACATGGACGACCTTGCCGACATCGAGAACGCCCGCCAGTAGGACCCCCCAGCCCAGTGAGCTGTCGTCGCTCGCCCCGGTGCCGTCATCGACCTCAAGCTGCCGCACCACGCCGGAGACGTTTAGGCTCAGCGGCTCGCCGGAATACGTCACCCGGCCGACAAAGTCCGGCAGGGTATCGATGCCGATCTGTAGGTCGTCCGCCGTCCGCCGGGTCGAGCCGAGGGTCTGGAAGGTGCCGCCGCTGCCCGAGCTGCCGCTGAGTTCGGAATTTTCCAGCGACGCAGCGATCTCCAGATTGTCGATGCCGCGATAGGTATAGCGCAGCTGCCCCTGCCGGACGAACGGGATGCCGACCGGACCGAAGAAGTCGACCGTATCCGGGTAGGCATCCAGGTACATGAAGTTCGACCACGTCTGGCCAACAAGAACAGGACCGAATTCACCGTAGGCGTGGCGAAGACGGAAGGTTGTCGAGTTCGAGAAGACCTCGTTGCCGCCGGTGCCGAAGAAATCGCCTTCGATGTAGGTGTGTATGTCCCCGTACGGGCTTGGGGTCCAGGTTTGCAGATTGATGCGGCTTTGCTTGGCGTGGGCGCGGAAGGTTCCTTCCCGATTGTCTTGCACCGATCCGCTGGCCGGAATGCTGCTGAAGGCGAAGGAATCGCCGAGATCGGAATTTATGTCGTAGATCACGTCGCCTTTGACGTAACCGCCGATTTTGACCGAGGTGTCCGTTCCCGGCAGCTTGAACGAGCCGGGCTTGTCGCCGCCCGTGACCACGTTCGCCGGTACCGCCGCCGGCTGGTCTTTTTGCGCCTCGATCTGCTCCTTCTGTTCCTCGATCTGTTCGTTCTGTGTCTCGATCCTCTGTTGCTGGTCGGTCTGCTTGGTTTTTAGCTCCTGGATTTGTTGCATGAGCAGCTGCATCTGCTGCTCGAGTTGTTCCAGTTTGCTCGAGTCAGCCGCTGGCGAAGCCGATTGTGCGGCATATGCTGGGCCGGCAAGACCGATGGCGACGGATCCCAAAAGGGCCGCGCGCAACGTTCTTGCCGCCAATCCTGATTTGGCGACCATGACAAGGAATCCCCTCTGTCCGATATGATATGAACATGTGATCCCTCTCCCACGCCGTAGCGCCCTTCCTCATTCAAGGTTTGATCGGCTCCGCCTCGTAAGCCCTGGCCACGTGGGTCGTGGCCACCTTAACCTCGACGCCCCGACGAACCGGGGCACCCATATGAGACACGGCAATGCCGATCGTCGGCAAATCACACACGAGAACATTTTCGTGAACGCCGGCGCGCGCAGCGCGCATTGAGCGGGCCGCACTGTCTGGCCATGGTGGAATTGCGATCGGGGAATTCGGCGCACGTTTCCGCTCGCCCCGGATAGATTCGGGATGGACTAGCAACGATAGCCGTGGAGCGGCCGCTTGTGGCTATGCCGGAAGGTCGAGCGCCGGCAGAGTGGATGCGGTCGGGTCGCAGCGGAACCGGCCGCTGCCGTCCTTGCACTGGTGCGTGCCGCATCCAGCAAGGATCGCCGACACGATGAGGATCGCCACGGCTGTCGCAAACCGGAAAGGTCGGAAATGGGAAGAGTGCCTCACCACCTGCCTCCTTCATACCCGCTGAAGATTTCCAAAAACATTACGCGAGTTGTCCAAACGCCAGACAACTCCAAGGGCTCGCTCGATTGGTCGATCAGTTTGATCCCATCATGTTCCGACATGGAGGTGGATACAAATTGACGTGATCAAGTATGATCTTGGCTGCGATGCGTCGTGGCGAGCACGCTCGCGCCGAATGGATAGTACGATCTCGTATTCGCACCGGAGGACACCCTTGGTCTCTAAGTCACGAGGGAATCAGAATCAACAAGGCGGCCAGTGCGAAAGCGGACCCCATCACGGGCAACAGTCCGTCGCATATACGCGACAGGCGGCAGAGCGGATGCCGGTCGTCATCGGGTTCCCAAGATTGCTTGCTTGGACGATCGGCAAGCGGCGACCCGGCGCCGCCTGTCGTCCAAGCGGGGCGAACTTTCTCGATCGCGGCATAGACATCGCGCGGCCCTATACGGTCACTCCGCATCAAAAGAGTTGTAATCGGGTCGACCATGACATCGTGCAATGATGGCTCGGCGCCGAGGGCGGTCCAAACTGTTTTCATCTTCTCCTCCGAAATGTGCTCCGAGATAGAGGCGATTGCCGGTATGAGGCGGTTGTCCGAGCGATGGAATAACCGGTATCCACCTTGCTCGAGCATTGCCAAGTGTCCGAATTGAGTTTCCGGTGCTGCGGTGCGTTCGGTCATAAGAACGCCTCGCGAATGTCGATCGACGACTGAACCCCAACCTTGTCAACATTGGCCGCGAGCCAGACCCGCGCGCGTTCACGCCCGACGTCGCGCAAGTGGGTCAGGAAATCCCAGTCCGGGTTGAGCTTGCTCGAGTAGTCAAGGCCGGCCATGTACTCGTCGGCCTCGATGCTATGGATCAGCATGCGCTTGAGCCGGCCGTCCTTGACAGTGCCATCGTCGATGAGGCGGGTGACAAAGGCGATGGCACGCATTTCGCGCATGAGTGACGAGTTGAAACTAATCTCGTTGATCCGGTTCAGGATCCCACGTGCCGTCTTCGGTAGATCCTCGCGACGGATCGGGTTGACGCGGACGACCAGGACATCGGGGCTGTCGCAGTTGTAGATCAGCGGGAAGATCGCAGGGTTTCCCAGGTAGCCGCCGTCCCAATAGGGTTCGCCGTCAATTTCCACCGCTTCGTAGAGGAACGGCAGGCACGCTGAGGCCATGAGGACGTCGGCCGAGACCTCGTGATTCTCGAACACCTTGATCTTGCCGGACCGGGCGTTGGTGGCCGAAACGTAGAGTTTGGGTGCCGTGCAGCGCCGCAGCCGGTCGAAGTCGATTGCCGCGACGAGAAGGTCTCTCAAGGGGTTCAACCCCAGAGGGTTCAACTGACTTGGAGCGAGCATCCGGGTCAGAACGTCAAAGACCAGATAGGTGGCCGAATAATCCATGTTCCAGTTGCCGCTCCAGCGATCGAGCAGGCTTGGCCGAAGCGGACTGGCACTTCCGGCGGCGCTGACGGCGCGCCAGAACGACTCGAGCGCCAGCCGCGCCCCTTCGCGACCGCCCGCCATATAACCCTGCGCAAGGACCGCCGCGTTCATCGCCCCGGCGCTCGTCGCGCTGATGCCCTCGATCGTCAGGCGTCCGTCCTCGAGCAGTTGGTCGAGCACGCCCCAGGTCAGGGCGCCGTGGGCGCCTCCGCCCTGGAGGGCCAGGTTGATGGCCTTGACGGGCCCCGGCTTGCGACGGGCGGTCATGGCTGCACCGGTGTTGTCGCCGGTGTGCCGACCGCGGACGTCTCGGGGTCCACGCTCGAATCGGTGATCAACCGGGACCCATGCTGAAAGGTGATGTAGGCCCAGATCCAGGTAATCAGGACCGTCATCCGGTTACGCGTACCCATCAGGAAATAGACGTGCGCCAGGCTCCAGACGACCCATGCGGGCCAGCCGATGAGCTCGATCTTGCCAAGCTTGGCGACCGCCGCCTTGCGGCCGATGGTGGCGAGGCTGCCGAAATCGCGATATTCGAAGGTGGGCGCCTCTACCTTGCCTTCGATGTGCCCTTTGATCAGCCGCGCGACGTACTGTCCTTGCTGCTTGGCCACCGCGGCGACACCGGGCAACGGACGGCCATCCGGGCCCGGGACATGTGCGGTATCGCCGATAACGAATACCTCGGGATGTCCGCAGACCGAAAGATTTGACCCGACCATGACTCGGCCGACCCGGTCTTTCTCCGCGCCCAGCCATTTAGCGGCTGGGGAGGCAATGACCCCGGCGGCCCAGATCACTGTCCGCGCGGGAATCCGCTCATCGGCAATGATCACGCCCACGTCGTCGCATTGCGATACCGGACGACCGCACAGGACTTCGACCCCGAGCCGCTCCAGATAGCCGGCCGCCGCATGGGACAGCCTTTCGGGGAAGCCTGCCAACACGCGCGGCCCGGCCTCGACAAGGATGATACGCGCGGTGCGGGAGTCGATATTGCGGAAATCCGAGGTCAGGGCCTTCTTCGCCAGCTCCGCGATGGCGCCCGCCATTTCGACGCCGGTGGGGCCGCCGCCGACGATCACGAAGTTGAGAAATTGGCGGCGCCTTACCGGATCCGGCTCGCTCTCGGCCAGCTCGAACGCCTCAAGGATGCGCCGCCGAATCGCGAGCGCATCCTCGATCTTCTTCAGCCCGGGCGCGAACGGCTCCCAGTCGTCACGACCGAAATAGGCATGCCGCGTACCGGTTGCCAGGACCAGATAATCGTAGGGAATCCGCCGGTCGCCCAGGTGCACTTCACGTGTGCCGCTATCGATGCCGGTCACCCGGCCGAGCACAACGGAGGTATTGCACTGTTTGCGCAGGATACTGCGGATTGGAGCCGCAATGTCGGCCGGCGAAAGGCCCGCCGTGGCGACCTGATAGAGCAAGGGCTGGAACAGGTGGTAGTTGTGCCGATCGATGACGGTTATATCCGCGTCCGCGTCGGCGAGGGTTTTCGCCGCCGCGAGGCCGCCAAATCCCGCGCCGACGATGACGACGCGCGGCCTGGTGGAAGGTTCCTTATCGAAATGCATGTTCCATGCCCCTTGGTTTCGCTCGAGATGAAGGTTTCGTTAGAGTCGAAGGCCGCAGTTGCCGCGGGAGTCACGGCTTGATTGGACGGTTCCGACCTAGTGATGTGCACGAGTTGGTCGATCCCCCCATGGGTGACGAATCGGACGATCGGCGACGTCAGTTAGAAGTTCAGTTGTGTCACCAAGCCATCCACCGGTTGGCCCCTCTCTCTTGACCCGCATGTTTGTCGATCTCGCGGTTATTAACTGTGATGACTGTCACTCCTCTCGGCTTCGTGACACGACTTGATCGACGCCGTCAGCGTACGCGGCCGTCACAGGGGAGTTCGGATGATGTCATTCGTGAAAGGAGTCCGTTCGTAGGGCTGACACGTGACCATGACTAACATCGGATGATACGGCTCAGTGATTGTGCAGTCGGTTGGAGGGGGTTCCCGCTTCCCGTGACTGGCGGCGCGCGCGCAGAAGCTCGTCCACGGCTCGCGCCGCTTTTTGGCGACTGGCGAAACTGCATCGGTCGAGCGGCCAGGTCTCCGGCACGGCGGCATGGAACATGACGCCGCGAGCACCGCTCGTCACGAGACCGACCGCTTCGCCGGCGATCTCAATGATGCAACAGTCACGGTCATAGAGATCGGTCGCGGGTGGGCCGGTCTCGCCGAATGGTTCGTCGTCGCTTGTCATTTCGCGCCTCCATTGGCCGAATGGTCCCAATATTTTTGGCCACTACTACAAAGCCACTACCGCTGTGATGCTTGGAGATCGGGGCTTACTGTTGCCGCATTGGCGCCGATCCGGTCGCGTAACGCCGCGATCAGCGCGGCGACACGGCCGCTGTGTTGCCGAATGAATGAGCGATATTCCGAGCGGAGCGTGATAGCCATGCTCACCCCTTCGGCTATGACATCTATGACACGGTACACCTGGCCCTCACGCTGTACGCGCCAAGTGACGTTCACCGGCGCGCCTTCCGGCCGTAGAAGCTGGGAGGCTACGGTAAAGATTGTCGGGCGATCGGGATCGGAACGAATTTGGCCAACCTGAATCCGCTCCCCCGAATACGCCGTTAGCAGGGGCATGAAGCGGTCCGTCATGACCTCCGCGAAGATGTCGAGGAAGGCTGCGCGTTCGCTCTCGGTGGCCGTGATCCAATACCGGCCGAGAACGAATCGGCCGATCGTCTCGACCGCCAGAGTCTCGGACAGCAATGCGTGGAGACGGTCAGCCCGCTCCTGTTCATCGATCTCCGGCTCGATGACCCGTTGAATGACGTCGTCGGTCAATCCGGCGACGAAGAGCCCGGCATCGGCCGGCCCGTCCGCCCGGAGCCCGCCCCCGGACAGAAACGCAAAAGCGAGAGCCGCGAGGAACGGGAAAATGCGGTGCCAGATGATCGAGAAGCGCCGGCTTCGAGCCCGCGTCGGCTTGGGCGAAGTCATGCTTCCCGTGACAAACATCCGCTCAATATCCGTGCGATAGACAAGGGCGAGTGGAGCCTCAAACGTCAACGGCGGGGTCATGGTATCGAACTCCTCTGTTGGAATCGCCCGATTCGCGGGGGGGGGCAATTCGCGGGATCAGGGCAGCGGCAGCCGCCAGGATTGGTCCAACCCGCCAAAGGCGAGCGGCACGAGCGCAAGAAAGAGAGCGGTCGCAAAGACTGTTATGCGATTCATGGCAGCTCTCCTCAGAGATCTCCCACGCGTGGGAGTCGCCGGCCCGGGCTGGGGGAAACCCGGACCGGCGACGGGGGCGTGGCCATACCGCTTTGCGCGGGAGCCACGCCGCGGGCGCGGCCCAATCGCCCAATCAATGGCGCCCGCGGTTCTACGATGGGACGGGAGACGTCGCATCGGGCCGGATCCGTTCGGGAGCGATGTTGTCATCTGGATCCTGCCCCTCATCGTCATGCTGTCATTCCGCCACGGCTTTGGTCTTTCCATGGTTACGATCTTGGACCGCAGTCCGGTCAACGTATGTGACGGCGGTCACTTCTCACGAGCTTGTGTCATGAACGTCATGTCGGGCGTACCGGGGCGTCCATGGCAGTGTCGGGCCGACCGGAAGGACTCTCGATCACGAACCGGTAACCAGCTGTCACGTTGCGTTGAAGAGTGATCGCCATCACACGGGCAATGGCCAATGATCCGCTATTCATGGTGATGCTGCGGCCCTCGATCTGTGGTTCGCAGCGAGAACACCCATGAAACGGAGATGCAAGAATGAACGTTGCAGCACTCTTGAAGGCGAAAGGCAGCCGCGTCGTGACGACACGACGCGAGTCATCCATTCAGACTCTTCTGCGCCGAATGGCGCTGGAACGGATTGGGGCTTTGATCGTGACCGGTCCGGGGGACGAGCGGATCGTTGGCATTATCTCGGAGCGGGACATCGTGCGCGGCCTGGCCGAACACGGCGCTGCCGTTCTGAATATGCGGGTCTCCGACCTCATGACCCATACGGTCAAAACCTGCGCGCCGCACGACAGCATGAAACATGTCATGACGGTCATGACGCGCGGCCGGATCCGGCACCTGCCGGTCGTTGATGGGTCCGGACTCTGCGGCATCGTCAGCATTGGCGATGTCGTCAAGTACCGGCTGGAAGAGATGGAGCTCGAGGTGAATGTCCTACGCGACGCCTGCATGGTCGGCCGCGTGGCCTTGGCCTCGTGATAGGTACCCGGCGCCGGCGACGCCCTTCCCGGGCGCGCCGACGGCTGGGGCAAATTGGCGAGGGCCGTAGCATGGGACCCCACGGGCCGTCACGTGCTTGGCCCGGAGCCCAGGGGAAGCGGCGTTCGACACAAGAGTAAACCGAACACAAGCGATGGAGCGCTCTAATAGAATGCGGAGATTTACACTTCTGGCCACCTTTGTGGCCTCCTTGAGTTTCGTGACGCTGGCGCCCGCCTCGGCCGAGGAGGATCGGATACTGCTTGGGCTCGGCGCCTTCGCCTTCAATGAAGAAAGCGACAGCGATATCGCCGCCGAGGCGCGGCTAGAGTATCTTTCCGGCTGGCGTCTTTTCGACGACATGTTCGGCCCTAGGTTCCAGGGGCTGGGTCCATATGTGGCCTTGAACGTCAATACCGACGGCGGCGTCTTTGGCGCTGGCGGCTTGTTCCTCGACTTGCGGCCCGCCCCGGGCGTTTACCTGCGTCCTTTCGGCGGGGTCGGTGGCTATAGCGAAGGTGGCAGCCGCAACTTGGGTGGCGTTTTTCAGTTCGAGATCGGCGCCGGCGCCGGCTATCGCTTTGACAATCAAATGGAAACCGGAATCCTCTTCAAGCACATCTCCAACGCCAATCTTAACGATCAAAATCCGGGTGTTAACTCGATCATGCTGACGGTGAGCATGCCGCTCGATTTCCGTCTCGGCGATTGACAGCGCGCCCCGGAGGGGCTTGCGCCGCCAGTGTCGCCACGCCGTCGTTGCGCCAATGCTTGGCGGGGCGCGGACACGGGACGAACCCATCCAGACGGCAAGGGGCCTTCCATCGAATCTTGCCAACCCGGCGCGGTCATGAATAGCGAGGCGACCGACAACCGTCGTGGCTCGGATTATCGGCGATCCCAGCCGGACCTCGTTTTGCTCAGTCCAGCGGGCGCCTAAGGCGGCCACGTCAATGTGATCGCCGGCAAAGCCGAAACTTCTGAATAATGAGGACCGGCAACCGAACGCCAAGACGCCCGGTGGCAGGTCCTGGTCGGGTCGGAGGTCCGGATACAGGACAGAGACGCGGAATCAACGGATCGATTTAGGCCAAGTATGAATTGGAGCCTTCAGACAGCGCTAGCGGACCACTCCTTGTTCACGGGGCTAGCACCGCGCCAGCGCGACCCTGTGCTCGCCCGTCCGCAGGCTCCGTCAGACCAGCCTTCGCAGCTTGCCCTTGGCGCCCAGGGCCGCCTACAAATCCTTGGGGACGTGGACGCGCAGGTACCACAGCGTGCCCCGCCTGAACAACCCGACTTGCCTTGCCATACTCATGCTCCAACTATAGCATTGGACTATTGCTGGCAGGTTTAGGAAGCCTTGGGGGATCAATAACTTATTGATACTAGGGCGTTTTTCTGGCGGCACTTTTTTATCCCCTAGGGGACGCCAGGGCTGCACCAAATCCACAAAACCTCGATCCGCTATCCGTTCGCCGTGAGGCGGGAAGGGAAGCCTGGGCACCATCGGGGCGGCAGTCTCGATCGCAACGCCGCCTATCCCCTGTATGGTGGATAATGGACTTCAATCAGATACTCAAAGAGATCCCGCAGAACGTTCGCCCGGTGTTTGGCAAGGGGCGAAATGCCGACTACATTCCGGCACTGGCCGCTGTGCCAACCGACAAGTTTGGCATGGTGCTTCGGACCGTTGGCGATGAGTGCTTTCAGACCGGCGACGCAAACGAGCGCTTTTCTATTCAGAGTATCTCCAAGCTCTTCACGCTTAGCCTGGCGATCGGCTTCGTCGGCGAGGAGCTATGGCGCCGGGTCGGGCGTGAGCCGTCCGGCAACCCGTTCAACTCGCTCGTGCAGCTCGAGTACGAGCACGGCGTTCCGCGCAATCCGCTGATCAACGCCGGGGCGCTGGTCGTCTGCGACGTGTTGTTGAGCTATACCGAAGATGCAAAGCAGGCGGTTCTCGACTACGTGCGCGTATTGTCGGGCGCCTTCGACATCGCCTACGACGAGGCAGTGGCCCGATCCGAAGCACGGACCGGGTTCATCAACCTGGCGCTGGCCAATTTTCTTAAGGGCCACGGCAACCTCGAGAACGACGTGGATGCGGTTCTCGACCTCTACTTTCACCAATGCGCCCTTGCGATGAGCTGTAGCGAGTTGTCGAGAGCGGCTGTTCACCTGGCGAACGGCGGCGTGTCGCCGTCGCTTGGCGAGACCATCCTGACCCGCGCGCAGACCAAGCGGATCAATGCGGTGATGCTGACATGCGGGTTGTACGACGCCGTCGGCGAATTTGCCTACAGGGTTGGCTTGCCCGCTAAGAGCGGTGTCGGCGGCGGTATTGTCGCCGTCCTGCCGGGCGAATACGCGGTTGCGGTCTGGTCGCCTGAGCTTGACGCGTCCGGCAACTCGATGGCCGGCGGCGCCGCGCTGGAATACCTGACGACCGTCACCGGCCGTTCCATATTCTGAGGTCTTGCCACCGCCATACTTCGCCCTCATTTTCTTTGTATGGACGGGAGCAGTCGTTCACGTTGAGCATGGGCCGGTGGGCCGGTGCCTTGGTTCGTTGGGGGATTTTCATGATGCTGAGATCGATGGTGGGTGCGCTTTCCTGCGCGGCGGCGCTTTGGGCCTTCGTTGCGCAGGCGGCGCCGGAGCCCGATGACGACTACATTGCGGGATATGTCGCCGCGGTATTGGAGCGCGAGTTCCAGATTGGCGAGCCGGCGTTCGACGTCAACAGCGGTGTGGTGACCGTCTACGCGGGGACCCTCAGCGACGTGCAGCAGGACAAGATAGCGGCCATTCTGGCGGGTGTGCGCGGTGTCCGGGTTGTCCGTGTCACCGATGGCGGGCCGCCGGGCGCGGCGCCTGCAGGTGAACCGGAGGGGACTGTCGAGTCCGTCCCCGATAGCGCCCCGCCGCCTGCCAAAGACACCATTGTCGTGGCCGACGAGGCCAGCAAGCGAAAAGGCCTGGAGGTATTGCCGCGCGGCAACCTGTTCGATCCCTTGATCGCCGATCCCCGGTGGGCGCATTTCTCGGCGGCCTACCAGTACTTCATCGATGACGATGAGATCAGCAGCGCCGGCTCGGTCAGCTTTGGCGAGACCTTTGGCCTGTTGCGCGGTCCGGCGCCGTTCGGCGGGCGCTGGCAACTCGATTTTCAGGCTGCCGTTTTCGGCCTGTTCGACCTCGAAGCGGAGTCGAAGGATCTGATCAATGCCGACTACTGGGTCGGTTTGCCGCTCAGTTACCGGAACGGTGATTTCTCCGCGATGTTCCGCGTGTTCCACCAAAGCTCGCATCTTGGGGACGAGTTCCTGCTGCGCAACCGGGTCGATCGGGTGAACCTCAGTTTCGAGGCCGCCGATCTTAAACTCTCCTACGACGTTGGCTATGGCCTGCGGGTCTATGGCGGCGGCGGGGTCTTGCTGAGCCGCGAGCCGTCGGACCTTGACCGTCTGTCGACCCAGCTCGGTGTGGAGTACCTGGCGCCCTTTACGCTGGCGGACGGGCTGCTCCGGCCGGTCGCGGCGGCCGATCTGCAGAACCGTGAGGAAAGCGACTGGGACTCCGATCTTTCCCTGCGCGCCGGGGTCCAGTTCGAAAGCCGGGATGCGATTACGCAGCGGGTTCAGCTCATGCTCGAGTACTTCAACGGACGGAACCCGAACGGGCAGTTCTATGACCGGGCGTTGGAGTACTACGGTATCGGAGCCCATGTATACTTCTGAGCGAAGTCCCTCCCCGGCGGCGACGCGGGACCGCCCCGAGTCGCCGCCGGGCAGGTGTTATTTCGCGATCTGCGCCCGTATTGCCGAAAGTTCCTCTTCCTGCATGTCCGTGTACTCGGCGGTCTGACTGTCGCGAAACGAGAAGCCTCTAAGCCGCTTCGTTTCGCCGTACACGGTAAACCAGCACCTGTCCCAGACGTGGCCGGCCGTGTCGCCGCTCTGATACTCGACCTCCAGGAAAATCTCGTCGCCCTCGCTGGTCTCCTCGACCCGCGAGTCAACGAACTCCAGGGTCTCGGGATTGTGCAGCGCAAGCTGGGCAATCTTCTTGCATGCGGTGACCTCGGCCTTTTCCGCTGTCGTCTCCCCACAGGCTGCCAAGGTAATCGCGATGAGGGCAGTCAAGCCGGTAGTGATGGTCTGCCTTGGGATCATGTGTTGCGCCTCCGTATGGCTATAAGACAGGCCGACCCGGCAGGCGCCCCAAGTGGGAATGAACAGGGCTGGTAGGGCCCGGCCGACCGGCTCGCTGTTGGCGAGTTTAGGGGCGGCTGGCCCAGGCGACAAGCCATCTTGAACGACGATATGTAAAGCCGCTTGCCAAGGCGGTGCTTGGAAGATTCGCCGCGGAACCCCAGGCGGGCAGGGGCGTCGGCGATGGCCGCGACGGCAACGCCGAGGGCGTCGAATTTAACAGAACGCCGGTCGCCGCTCAGGCATTTTTCTACGCCGCGACGCGAACGTCGACGAGGTCGCGAACACGCCAATTCTTTCCGTCGCCGTGTCGCCGGAGTCAAATGATCGGATGACCTCCGCGCGATCCGCGGCGATGTCGCGGAGTCGATTCACAGCACCGTGCAAGTTGGCGATCGGGAATGCGCAGTACCCAAAAAAGTTTTCCCGCAACGAACCATGCAACGGCATCGGCAGTTTGGAAATCGCGACACCGGCGATGTCATCGTTGATGCAGGAAAATCACACGCCGTGAATTGCCCGCGCGAACGCGAGAAAAGATTTACATTTTCCGCTTGCGCGATTCTGCAATGCCTGTATAAGCGAGTTGCTACGCACGAGATATAGTAGCTGGAGTCTGGTGAGTTACTACGGAAGGTGTTGTGACTCGTGTTGGTCCGCTGATGGACCGGTATCAACCAGGTGATCCTCTGATCCGTTCGAGGACATCTACTATGAGGATGGCAATGTCCGAATCTAAGACCATGATCGAAGAAGAAGCAACGACCGAACCGAAGAAAGCGAAAGCGATGCCCGCGGCAGCGGCGCGCAAGAAGACCACGACGAAGAAGGCTAAGAAGCCGGCGAAGCGAAAGGCTGCCGCCAAGCGCAAACCCGCGAAGCGGAAGGCCGCGAAGAAACCGGCGAAGCGGAAGGCCGCGAAGCGGAAGACCGCCAAGCGCAAGACCGCCAAGAAGCCGGCGAAGCGGAAGGCCGCAAAGCGTAAGACCGCGAAGCGCAAGCCAGCGAAGCGGAAGGCCGCCAAGAAACCGGCGAAGCGGAAGACTGCGAAGCGCAAGACCGCCAAGCGCAAGACCGCCAGGCGGAAGACCGCGGCCAAGAAGACGTAGGCTGTTCTACAGCCGGCGCGCCGATACTCAGGCGCGTTATCGACCATTCGCCAATTGCCGCAGTCATCGGGCAGGATGCTAGAAGCGGGCGGCGAAGCGAACGGAAACGGGGGCCAGCCAGCCCCCGTTTTCGCTTTTGACCGGGACGTCGCCGTCGCGGCCCGTCAAGGGTTCAGTCCCATCTCCCTATAGGCCGTCCGAAAGGCGTCGATCGACGTCTTGATCATCGTCTTGGCGCCTTCGTGATCGCGGTAGCTGTCGATCAGATGCATGGCGCGTTGCCGATTGAACGCCTGGAACGCGTCGGATTCCCAGGCGGCTCGCAAGGCGGCCTGCAAGTACACCCGCCGCGGTTCGGCAACGCCGGGCAGACTCCAGAAACCACGAAACCGGGGCAGCGGATCGAAGAGCAATCCGACGTCGGGCAACACCGGTACTTTCTCATGGCCAAGAGGTCGCTGCGGGTGGAGGGTGAGAATCGGAGTCATCTTGCCGCTTTCCAAGAAGCTGGCCACGTCCCCGGGCTGTTCCAACAGGGCATCCACCGTGCCGCCGATCAGGGCGGCGTACCGTTCCGCCGGGTTGTCGAAGCCGACCTGGCTAACCTCGAAGCCGAGCGCCCGCTCGACCATGAACAGATTGACCCGTTCCATGGCGCCGGGCGTACCGACGTTTGCGATCTTGACGTTGCCGGGGCTCGCCTTGGCATAGGCGACAAAGGACGGCCAGTCGGAGAACCGTACCTCGCCCGGGCGGATATAGATCTGGCTGAAGGTTACCTGCGCGATGCCCAGCGGCCACCAATCCTGGGCGGGGTCTTGTTGCAATTTTCCCGCGGCGAAATTCGCCGCGACTTCTTCCATCGATTCGAACAGCGTATAGCCGTCGGCCGGTGCCGTCATGAATTCGGGCACCGCGGCCATGCCCGACTCGCCCGGCCGATTGACCACCACGACCTTGGCGCCGACGACCTGTTCC
>JAJFGI010000198.1 GCA_021776215.1 Kiloniellaceae bacterium
ATCGGCGCACATGATCGTGCGGTGCCAGCGAACCGCATCGTCGAAGGGTGCCGGCAGATCGAACACGTCGCAGTTGTCACCGAGAAGATCGGCCAGCTCTTCGAAGGCCGCCTGGGTATCCTCGCTCGCCTCGTCCCACACGGGTGTCTTGACGAAGACCAGTTGCGGGGTCATCGGCGGCTCTTGCGCGGCGACCGCCACGATATTGCGGGCCCCTTGCGGGCGCATGGCGGAGTCGTTGGCGTCGTAGGCCATCAGCGGCTCGGCCAGCAGCGCCAGATCCACGACGCAGCGGGCGAAGACGCCCATGTGGTCGAGGATACGCGATTGGCCGAGAACACCGTGCCGCGATATCGCCCCATAGGTCGGCTTGAAACCATAGACGCCGCAGTAGGCGGCGGGGCGAATGACCGAGCCGTTGGTCTGGGAGCCGACCGCGAGCGGCGTCATGCCGGCCGCCACCGCCGCGGTCGAGCCGCTGGACGATCCGCCGGGCGTGCGCTCCGGATCGTGCGGGTTCCGGGTCTTGCCCGGGTGATAGGTGGCCAACTCGGTGGTCACCGTCTTGCCCATGATCACGGCGCCGGCCTGGCGCAGCAAAGCGACCAGGGTTGCGTCCCGAGTCGGCCGCCGCCCGGCATGGAGGACCGTCCCGTTCTCGGTCGGCAAATCCTTGGTATCAATGATGTCCTTCAGGCCGACCGGGACCCCGTGCAACGGTCCCAGATCGACCCCGGCGGCGTGCGCCGCATCCGCCCGGCGCGCCTGCTCGAGGGCAAAGTCGGGATCCAGCACCGTCCACGCCTGAACCGTCTCCTCGACCGCCTCGCAGCGTTCCAGGCAGGCGCGCACCAATTCTTCGGAAGTCAGCTCGCCGGCACGAATGCCGGCCGCCGCCTCGATCGCGCTCAGATGCGCCAAGCTTTCCTGCGTCTCGCCCATCCCCTCACCCCCCGCCGTCGTCGGAGCCGGGCAGCCGCATGGCGATCTTTGGCAAGGCGCTCAGAACGATCATGATGAACAAATCCAATGAATGGAAACGGCAGGGTTTGCCAAGTTAACTTGTGCGCCCGGTGAGTCAATCATTGTGCCCATTGGCATAAAGTACCTTACGATCCACCATGGATCGAACTGAAAAAACGGAGACCCCGCTCCATGAGCAGCAAGCCCACCGTGCTGGTGACACGAAAGCTTCCCGACGCTGTCGAAGCCAGGTTGGCCGGCGGCTATGACGCCCGCTTGAACCCGGATGATACCTTGTATACGTCCGACGGACTGGTGGCGGCGGCGGACGGCGCGGACGCCATCCTGCCCTGCCATACGGAAAAGTTCACCGCCGATGTGATCGCCCGGCTGCCGGCCTCCGTCAAAGCCATCGCCAATTTCTCGGTCGGCGTCGATCACGTTGATCTGCAGGCGGCAAAGGACAAGGGCATCATCGTCACCAACACCCCGGACGTGCTGTCCGACGCCACCGCCGAAATCGCCCTGCTGTGCCTGTTGGGCGCCGCCCGGCGGGCGGGCGAAGGCGAAGCCCTGGTGCGGACCGGGGGGTGGAAGGATTGGAGTCCCGCCTTTATGGTCGGCACCCAGGTGACCGGCAAGCGGCTGGGCATCGTCGGCATGGGCCGAGTCGGCCAGGTGGTGGCCAAGCGGGCCCGGTGTTTCGACATGGAAATCCATTATCACAACCGCTCGCGGCTGGACCCGGCCCTGGAGGCTGGGGCCGCCTTCCATCCGGATCTCGACGACATGCTGCCGCGGTGCCAGTTTCTATCCCTCAACTGTCCCAATACGCCGGAAACGAGGGGGCTCTTGAACGCCGATCGCATCGCCAAGCTCCCCGATGGGGCAATCGTCATCAACACGGCCCGTGGCGGCGTCGTCGACGACGACGCCCTGATCGCGGCCTTGAAATCGGGAAAGCTGGCCGCCGCCGGACTGGACGTGTTCAACAACGAACCCGACATCCACCCGGCATACCGGACGCTGAAAAACACCTTCCTTTTGCCGCACATCGGAAGCGCCACGCGCGAAACCCGCGACGCCATGGGTTTCCGGGCACTGGACAACCTGGATGCCATCTTCGCCGGCCGGGAACCCAATGACCGGGTCGCTTAAGAACGTGGTTAATCCCTTATTTTACTGGGGCTTAACCCATGGCGAGGCGACGGCTTTCGGAATTATGGACCGGTTTGGCGACACGAATCGGCACAACCGGATTCCCGGCGGATCGGGAAACTCTTGCGATTGTACCCATAAAAGCTGAATATTCAGGGAACAAAAGCAACCGCCCGGCGCCGCATAGGTGGCCGGGCGTAAGACAGACGACAGGCCGTACTGGGAGACGATCGATCCAGGTTTTCAGCTTCCACAGTCATGTGCGTCGGCAGAACGGGCGTACTTGATTTCACCGGTTTCGGGCAGGTGCCCGGACGCGACAAACGCCATTGGGAGAACACACAATGCAAAATTCGAAAACCGAGACCGTTAAAGCCGACAAGGTAAAGTCGCGGCGCAAGTTCCTCAAGGCTGGCGCCGGGGTTGCCGCCGGTGGCGCGGCCGCCGTGGCCATGCCGAACATCGCCACAGCGGCACCGACGGTCCTGAAGGTTCAGGCCGCATGGGGCGGCGGCATTTTCCTCGAGAATGCCAAGAGCTATGTCGACCGCGTGCACGCCATGGCCGGCAAGGATCTGAAGATCGATCTTCTGTCAGTAGACTCGGTGGTCAAGACCAGCCAGATGCAGGATGCGGTGCACCGCGGCGTGCTTGATGGCGCGCATTACGTCACTGCCTACTGGTATTCCAAATCCAAATCGGCATCCCTGTTCGGCACCGGTCCCTGCTTCGGCTGGTCGGCGCAGGAATTGCTTGGCTGGATCCACTATGGCGGCGGCATAGACCTGTTCAACGAACTGATGGGCACCTTGGGTCTGGAACTGGTCAGCTTCTTCAACAGCCCGATGCCGGCGCAGCCGCTGGGCTGGTTCAAGGAGGAGATCAAGGACGCCTCCCAGATGAAGGGCCTGAAGTACCGCACCGTGGGCCTGGCGGCCGACGTCCTGCTGGAAATGGGCATGTCCGTGGTGCAGCTTCCGGGTGGTGAAATTCAGCCGGCCATGAAGAGCGGCCTGATCGATGCCGCCGAGTTCAACAATCCGACCTCGGACAAGGACTTCGGCATGCAGGACGTGTCAAAGTTCTACCACCTGGCCAGCTTCCATCAGTCCCAGGAATGCTTCGAAATCACCTTCAACAAGAAGAAGTTCGATTCCCTGTCAAAGGAACATCAGAATATCCTGCGGTATGCCTCCGAAGCCGAAAACTCGAACTTCTACTGGAACAATACCCTTCGCTACGCCGATGATCTGATCAGTCTGAAGAACGACCACGGCGTCAACGTTTTCCGCACGCCCGAGTCCGTCATGGCCGAGCAGTTGAAGGCGTGGGACGTCGTTATCGACCGGATCTCCAGTGAGGATCCGTTCTTCGCCAAGGTGGTCGACTCGCAAAAGACCTATGCCAAGAAGGTGATGAACTACCTGCTTCTGAACTCGCCGGACTACGGCTTGGCTTACAAGCACTACTTCGGCTGATCCAGTCGGTCGTATCAGCGAAGCCGAAAGGTAGAGACGACACTTAAGTGAGGGACAGCCATTTGGGCTGTCCCTCACCATATCTGCCCGCATCCACGCAGACCTCCAATGGTTGGAGACAAGGCCGTGACATCCATCATTCATTCCATCGAAAGCCTGAACATCTGGATCGGGCGCGCGTTTGGCTGGTGCATCCTGATTTTGACCCTTTCCGTGTCTTACGAGGTTTTCGTCCGTTATGTCCTGAACTCCCCCACGGTGTGGGCCTTCGACATGATGGTGCAGATGTATGGCGCGCTGTTTCTGATGGCAGGGCCATACGCCCTAGCCCAGGACGCCCACGTGCGCGCGGACGTGATTCACCGGCTAATCCCTGTCCGCTGGCAGGCGCGGATCGATTTCATTTTGTACATTTTGTTCTTTTTCCCGGGCATGCTCGCCCTGTTCTGGTTTGGTTGGGAAATTGCTTCTGACTCCTGGCGTTATCAGGAAGTCAGTTGGAACAGCCCGGCGCGAATTCAGATTTATTTCTTCAAGACCCTGATCCCGTTGGCCGGAGGATTGCTTATCCTGCAAGGCATTTCGGAATGCATGCGCTGCATCCTGGCCATGAAGACCAGTAGATGGCTGCCGCGCATGGAAGACGCGCGGGAGACCGAAGAACTGTTGAAAGGTCAGGCTACGAAATTTGGGGCCGAGTAGCCCATTTTCGTTTTTCACAATCCCGAGACGGAACCTCCGGCAGCATGACAAACCCAGAAGTCGCACTCTTAATGTTGTCCCTTTTCATCGTGGTGGTGCTACTGGGGTTTCCGGTGGCCTTCACGCTGCTCGCCATGGGCGTCGGCTTTGGCTATTTCGCGTACTACGAAGCGGGCAGCATCGAAGTAATCTCCGATGTGTTCAGCAACAGAATCTTCTACCTGTTGAACCAGAACTCCTACTCGGTGATGGAGAACGACACGCTGGTCGCCATCCCGCTGTTCCTGTTCATGGGCTATGTGGTTGAACGGGCCAATATCGTCAACAAGCTGTTTTATTCGCTGCAGATGGCGGCGCGCAATCTGCCCGGGTCCATGGCGGTCGCGGCGTTGATCACTTGTACCGTATTTTCCACCGCCAGCGGCATCGTCGGCGCGGTTGTCACCCTGATGGGTCTATTGGCGTTCCCGGCCATGGCCAAGGCCAACTATGATAAAAGCTTCGCATCCGGCGTCATTTGCGCCGGCGGCACGCTTGGCATCTTGATTCCGCCCTCCATCATGCTGATCGTCTATGCGGCGATCGCGGAATTGTCGCCCTTGCGGCTCTACGCGGCGGCAATGTTCCCGGGGCTCATCCTGGCTGGGTCGTATATCCTCTACGTCATCATTCGGGTTCTTCTGAACCCGTCGATCGCGCCCAAGCCGCGCGAAGAGGATATCCCGCCCAGGCGCATCATCTATTTTCAACTGCTAACGTCCTTCGTGCCGTTGACCGTCCTGATCATGCTGGTTCTCGGGTCGATTTTGGGCGGCCTGGCGACCCCGGCGGAAGCGGCCGCCATGGGCGCCCTCGGCGGGCTCGTCCTGGCGAGACTGTATGGTTCGTTCAATTGGGAAATGCTCAAGCAATCCGTCTACCTGACGGCCAAGGCCACCGCCATGGTCTGTTGGCTATTTGTCGGGTCGTGGACCTTCGCATCGGTATTTTCGTACCTGGGCGGGCACGAAATAAT
>JAJFGI010000199.1 GCA_021776215.1 Kiloniellaceae bacterium
GTTGGCCTCGACCATTTCGGTCTTGGCCTTGCTGGCCTCCCGCTCGCCGGTCTGCACGGTTTTGACGATGCGGCGGAATTCGCTGATCGGCAGGCCGGTCTCGGCCGAGATGTCGCCGATCTCCTTGCGAATATCCTTCACGTCGTCGGCATGCGTGTCGGCAAACTTGGCCCAGCCTTTGCCCTTCAGCCGTTTCACCCGGGAAAGCCAGCGCGGGTCGAGCTCGCGGCCGAAATAGTGATCCAGGAACTCGCGCCGGTCGACGCCGCGCTTTTCCGCCAGGCGCATCAGGCGCCCTTCCAGACCGACCAGCCGTTTGTTCAGGTCGTAAAGCTGTTCGACCAGCTGCTCGATGCGGGCGCCGTTGAAATGCACGCCCTCCATCAGCTCGATCAAATGCGCTTTCAATTTTTCGTAGTGGCGCTCGCTTTGCGGCACCACCTTCTGGCCCTTCTGCAAAAGGGTCAGCCGTTTGTCCTGAGCGCGCGCGAGCTTCTTGTAGGTCGCGGAAATCTCGTCGAGGGTTTGCAGCACCGACGGCAAGAGCGCCGTCTCCATGGCCGCGAGCGAGATGCTGACCTCGTCATCGTCATCATCGTCGTCGACCCCCGGCTCGGTCCCGCCCGTGCCGGCGGCAGCCGGCGCGGCCTCGCCATTCGTTTTCGCCGCCGGCGTCGCTGGCGTGGCAGCCGTCGCTGTGGGCGCGGCAGCCGTCGCCGCAGGCGCGCCACCCTTCGCCGCGGGCGCCGCGGATTTTCCATTCGCCGCCGACTTGTCGCCGCCCTCTTCGCCGTCGTCGTCCCCGGATTCCACCTTCGCCATGTCATCGTCGTTGGGGCCGCCGCCATAGGTGGCGTCCAGATCGATGATATCGCGCAGCAGGATGCGGCCCTCGATCAGGGACTCGCGCCAGAACAGCAGCGCCTTGATGGTCAACGGACTATCGCAGATGCCGCCGATCATCTTCTCGCGACCGGCCTCGATGCGCTTGGCGATGGCGATCTCGCCCTCGCGGCTGAGCAGCTCGACCGTGCCCATCTCGCGCAGGTACATGCGCACCGGGTCGTCGGTGCGGCCGATATCGTCGTCATTCAGATTGCCGGCGGCGGGGCTGCGGCCCTCTTCGTCGGCGGCGGGTTCCTCCGTCTCCTCGGCCTCGACCACGTTGATGCCCATCTCCGAGAGCATCGCCATGGAGTCCTCGATCTGCTCGGAGGACATCTGATCCTGCGGCAGAACCGCGTTCAGCTCGTCATAGGTGACGTAGCCGCGCTCCTTCGCCTTGAGAATCATCTTCTTGACGGCGGCACTCATGCCATCCATCAGCGGGCCATCCGAAGATTCCTCTCGCCCTTCGGTTGATTCGCTGGCGGTCTCGTTCGCCTTACTTGCCATTCGGTTCAATGTCCCAAAATGCAGACAAGGACGCGGCCCCGCCCCCCCTCGGAGCGGCCATCGTCCGGATCATGCGTGTCAGTTCGGATCCTGTGGGCCCACTTCCGGCCCCACCTCCGACAGGGTGTCCAGCTCGTCGAGCCGGCTTTCGCCCTGCCGTATCAGCCGCTGCTTGGCCTCCAGTCGCGCCAGGGCCTCGTCGGTCATGGCCTCGGCCAGATGACGCCCTGCTTCTTCCGCTTCCAAGGCCGCTTGCCGTCTGCGGTATCCCTCCAGGACGTCTTGCACGCCGTTTCGGGCCTCATCCGGGGACGCGTCAGGTCGCGCGAACCTGCCATGGACGTAGACGTCCGCGTGCAATATGTCGCGCAACAGCCCGGTAAAGCCCTGACCGGACAAGTGGCGATTCACGGCCTCCGTGTCAAGGTCCGGATCGCGTGCGGCCAAATCGACCAAGGCCCGGCAAAAATCGCAGAAATCCGGGCTTCCCAGCTCAACACTGGCCAACTCTTCGGCATTTTCGGCGATCTGCGCCGGGTGGTTGACCAAGGCGGCCAGCAAAACCTGCTCCTGACGCCGGCGCAGGAAGCCCGGCGCCTGCCGGGCGCCCAGCCCGGACGCGGCCAAATTCCCGCTTCTCGGCCCTCTGTCGCGCCCAAATCGCCCAGCCCCGGGGGCCCGCCGGTGCCGATCCGGCCAGCGCCGGCCCCGGCCGCCCGCCCAGGCGCGGGGCCCGGGCCCGGCCGTCCCCCAGGCGCCATAGCCGAAAGCCGTGCGAATACGGCCGTTGATAGCTTCGCGGTAGGCCTTGCGCACCGCCTCGTCGGCGATCATGCGGACCTGCTCATCCAGGGTGGCGACCAAGCCTGCCTGGCGCTCCGGGGTGTCCAGGCGGCGGCCCTCGGTCGCCATCACCCACAATACCTCCCAGAGGGGCCGGGCGTCGTCCAGGACGGCGCGCATAGCCGCCGATCCTTGCGTACGCACCAAGCTGTCCGGATCGTCGCCGGGCGGCAGGATCGCGAAGCGCAGGCTGTTGCCCGGGCGCAAGGCTGGCAGGGCGCGCAGGGCCGCCCGGTAGCCGGCCCGGCGCCCGGCCTCGTCGCCGTCCAGGCATAGGATCGGTTCGTTGGTCAGGCGCCAGAGCTCGGCGATCTGCTCCTCGGTCAGGGCGGTGCCCAGCGGCGCCACGGCGGCCGGGAAGCCCGACTCGGCGAGAGCGATGACGTCCATGTAGCCTTCGGCCACGATAAGCTCGCCGGTGTCGTGCGCCGCCTGTCGGGCGCGCGCCAGGTTGTAGAGAACCCGGCCTTTCTGGAACAACGGGGTCTCGGGCGAGTTCAGGTACTTTGCCGGCGAGTCGCCCATGGCCCGGCCGCCGAAGGCGATGATCCGGCCGCGCCGGTCGGTGATGGGAAAGATCACCCGGTCGAAGAAATAGTCGCGCGGGGCGCCACCCCCCTCCGGCATCTTGACCAGGCCGGCCTCGGCAAGCTGCTCGTCGTCGATGCCCTTGGCATGCATCGCCTCGCGCAGGGCCCCGCGCCGGTCGGGCGCGAAGCCGAGGCGAAAGGCCCGCACGGTTTCCGCCTGCACGCCCCGCCCCGCCAGATAGGCGCGCGCTGACTCGCCGGCGCGGGCCGCAAGCTGTGCCTCGAACCAGGTCGCAGCGGCCTCCAGCACCTCGACCAGCCCGGCACGGCGGCGCGCGGCGGCGCGCTCCCCCGGTGTTTCGCGCGGCATCGGCAACCCGGCCTCGCCCGCCAGGCGTTCCACCGTTTCGGGAAACGACAGACCCTCGGTGCGGGTGACGAAGGTGATGACGTCGCCGTGCGCCCCACAGCCGAAACAATGGAAGAAGCCCTTGTCATCGCTGACGGTAAAGGAAGGCGTCTTCTCGTTATGAAACGGGCACAGGCCGACGTGCTCGCGCCCGCGCCGGGTCAGTTTCACCCGCCGCCCGACAACGCCGGCCAGGGCCACGCGGGCACGGATCTCGTCAAGGAATTCGGGTGGGAAGGCCATCGTCCAAATATGTGCACGGGCGCGGCGTCACAACCGCGCCGAGTCCATGACCATAGCCGAGACCGCCGCGCCGACCCAAGCCTTCTGCCGGGGCGCGGCGAAAAAACCGGTGCTCAAATCTATGGATAGAGTCTGTATAGCTCTGTGGACGGCGAGTCGGTGTGCGGGGATAATTTGCCGGCTAACTTAGGCGCGCCTTCACCAGGCCGCTCGCCTTGCCGAAATCCATGCGCCCGGCATAGCGCGTCTTCAAAGCCCCCATGACCCGGCCCATGTCCTTGATGCTGCTCGCGTCCAGCTCCGCGACGACGTCTTGTACGGCGGCCTGGGTTTCCTCGTCGGTGAGCTGCTTGGGCAGAAAGTGTTCGATAATCTCGATCTCGCCCTGCTCCTTTTCCACCAGGTCCTGGCGATTGCCCTTTTGATACATCTCGATGGAGTCGTGCCGCTGGCGCACCATTTTTTGCAGCAGATCGAGGATTTCATCGTCATCCACGCCATCGCTTTTGCCGCGGCCGCGGGCGGCGATATCGCGGTCCTTGAGGGCGGCGAGGATCAGGCGCAGGGTCGAGGTGGCCCGCTTGTCCTTGGCCTTCATGGCTTCTTTGAGGGCCTCGTTGAGGCGGGTGCGGAACATAGAGATGGCTCCGAGGTGGCTTGAAGGGCGCCGAGGCTAGCCCAAAACCCGATAAATGGCAAAGTTTCGCGAGCCTAAGAAGACATTGAAAAACTTAACAAATTATGACTGCCTTGTGCTTGACCGGTCGAGGCCTTTCCCGTAAAACGTGGCGCGATCGCCGGACCGCATGGGCGCGGTATCGACCCGTCCTCCTGCGGCGCCTGCCGCGCCGAGTATCGCCGCCCCTCCAGGCCGGGCGATTTGGTGGCCGGCGCGGGCGCGGCGAATTGTTGCGAAGGACGCACTCCCATGGCCGCAGCGAGACCCGATGCCGCCCCGTCCGCGCGGACCGGGCCGTCCGGCACGGCCCCTCCACCCGGCGCCACCGCCGCCCTGGTGCTCGGCGACGGGACCGTATACTGGGGCCGCGGCCTGGGAGCCACCGGAAACGGGGTGGGCGAGGTCTGCTTCAACACCGCCATGACCGGTTATCAGGAGATCATGACCGATCCCTCCTATGCCGGACAGATCATCACCTTCACGTTTCCGCACGTCGGCAATATCGGCGCTAATCCGGAAGACATCGAAAGTCAGATCCCGGCGGCCCGCGGCGTGATCCTGCGCGCCGACATCACCGAGCCATCGAACTGGCGCGTGGCGCAGCATCTGGATGCCTGGCTCAAGGCGCGCAATCTGGTCGGCATCAGCGGCATCGACACCCGTGCCCTCACCCGGCGCATCCGCGATCTGGGCGCGCCCACCGGCTGTCTGGCGCACGATCCGGCCGGCGCTCTCGACATCGCGGCAATGCGCGCCGAGGCGGCGGCCTGGCCGGGCCTGGAAGGCATGGATCTGGCCGCCGACGTCAGTTGCCGGCAGACATATACCTGGCAGGAAACTGTTTGGATCTCCGGCCAAGGCTACGGCAAGCTGAAGAATCCCACCTACCACGTCGTCGCCGTCGACTATGGGGCAAAGCGCAACATCCTCCGCTGCCTCGCCTCGCTGGGCTGTCAGGTCACCGTGGTCCCCGCCGATACCGGCGCCGAGGAAATCCTGCGGCGCCGGCCCGACGGTATCTTCCTGTCCAACGGTCCGGGCGATCCGGCCGCGACCGGCGCATACGCCGTGCCCATCGTTCAGGGTCTGGTGGCCACGGGGATCCCCATGTTCGGCATCTGCCTGGGACATCAAATCCTGGCCCGGGCGTTGGGCGCCCGCACCACAAAGATGCACTTGGGCCACCACGGCGCCAACCATCCGGTCAAGGACCTGGCCACCGGCAAGGTCGAGATCACCAGCCAGAATCACGGTTTCGCCGTCGACCCGGCATCCCTGCCCGACTCGGTCGAGGTCAGCCACGTCTCCCTCTTCGACGGCAGCAACGAGGGCCTGCGGGTCAAGGACCGCCCGGTCTTTTCCGTGCAATACCACCCCGAAGCTTCCCCCGGCCCGCGCGACAGCCATTACCTGTTCGAGCGCTTCGTCGACATGATCCGCACCCACAAGCAGGCCGGCTGAGCGACCGCCATGCCTAAGCGCACGGACATCCAATCGGTCCTGATCATCGGTGCCGGGCCGATCGTTATCGGGCAGGCGTGCGAGTTCGATTACTCCGGGGCCCAGGCCTGCAAGGCGCTGAAAGCCGAGGGGTACCGGGTGATCCTGGTCAACTCGAACCCGGCGACGATCATGACCGACCCGGGGCTGGCGGATGCGACCTATATCGAACCGATCACCCCGGACACGGTCGCCAAGATCATCGAGCGCGAGAAACCCGACGCCCTGCTGCCGACCATGGGCGGCCAGACGGCGCTCAATACTGGCTTGGCCTTGGCCGAGTCCGGTGTCCTGGAGCGCCACGGCGTGGAGATGATCGGCGCCAAGGCCGACGTCATCGCCAAGGCCGAGGACCGCCAGCTTTTCCGCCAAGCGATGGGAGAGATCGGCCTGGCCACGCCACGGGCACAAGTTGTCCGCGACATGACCGAGGCACTGGAAGCGCTGCCCTATGTGGAGTTGCCGGCGATCATCCGACCATCGTTCACGTTGGGCGGCACCGGCGGCGGCATTGCCTACAACAGCGAGGAATACGAGGAGGTGGTGCGCGCCGGCCTGCGCGCCTCGCCGGTGCACGAGGTGCTGGTCGAGCAGTCGGTGCTAGGCTGGAAGGAATACGAGATGGAGGTGGTCCGCGACCACGCCGACAATTGCATCATCGTCTGCTCCATCGAGAACCTCGATCCCATGGGTATCCACACTGGCGACTCGGTGACCGTCGCTCCGGCGCTGACCCTGACCGACAAGGAATATCAGGTCATGCGCGATGCCTCGATCGCCATCCTGCGCGAGATCGGGGTGGATACCGGCGGCTCGAACGTGCAGTTCGCGGTCAACCCGGCGGACGGCGCCATGGTGGTCATCGAGATGAACCCGCGGGTCTCGCGCTCCTCCGCCCTGGCCTCGAAGGCGACCGGCTTTCCCATCGCCAAGATCGCCGCCAAGCTGGCCGTCGGCTACACCCTGGACGAGCTGGACAACGACATTACGCGGGCAACCCCGGCGTCCTTCGAGCCGAGCATCGACTACGTGGTCATCAAGATGCCGCGTTTCACCTTCGAGAAGTTTCCGGGTACAGCCGCCCTGTTGACGACCTCCATGAAGTCGGTCGGCGAGGCGATGGCCATCGGCCGCTGTTTTGCCGAGTCCCTGCAAAAGGCCCTGCGATCGCTGGAAACCGGCCTCACCGGTCTCAACGAAATCGACATCCCCGGCGCCATCGGCGCGGACGGAACCATCGACCGCGACACCATCTTCACCGAGCTGGCGAAACCGAAGCCCGAGCGGATCCTGCATATTGCCCAGGCGATGCGGTATGGATTGAGCATCGAAGAGATCCACGCCGCGACGTTCTTCGACCCCTGGTTCCTGGACCGCATCGCCGAGCTGGTCGCGGTCGAGCAACGGCTGCGCCGGGACGGCCTGCCGGAGGATCGCGCCGGACTGCTCTCCCTGAAGAAGCTCGGCTTTTCCGATGCCCGATTGGCGGAGGTGACGAGTCTCTCGGAAAGCGAGGTCGCCGGTCGCCGGGACCGTCTCGACGTGCACCCGGTCTACAAACGGGTCGATAGCTGCGCCGGGGAGTTCCCGGCGCTGACCCCCTACATGTACTCGGCCTACGAGGGCAACGGGGTGGATGCGCCGGAGTGCGAGGCGGCACCGAGCGACCGCGACAAGGTCATGATCCTGGGCGGCGGGCCGAACCGCATCGGCCAGGGGATCGAGTTCGACTATTGCTGTGTCCATGCCGCCTATGCCCTCAACGAGGCCGGCATTGAGACCATTATGGTCAACTGCAATCCGGAGACGGTCTCCACCGACTACGACACCTCCGACCGCCTGTATTTCGAGCCCCTGTGCGCCGAGGACGTGATCGAGATCGCCCGGGTCGAGCAGCGCGCCGGCCGTTTGCTCGGTCTCATCGTGCAGTTCGGCGGGCAAACGCCGCTGAAGCTGGCGAATGCGCTGGAGGACGCCGGGATCCCGATCCTCGGAACCTCGCCCGACGCCATTGACCGGGCCGAGGACCGGCGACGGTTTCAGAAGACTCTGGCGGATCTGGGCCTGAAACAGCCGGAAAACGGCACCGCCACCTCCGCCGCCGAGGCACGCGACGTGGCCCTGCGCATCGGTTTCCCGGTTCTCATCCGACCGTCCTACGTGTTGGGCGGGCGGGCCATGGAGATCGTCGACGAGATGCCGGCCCTCGACCGCTACATCGGCTCTGCGGTGAAGGTTTCCGGCCGCAACCCGGTGCTCATCGACAGCTATCTGCGCGATGCCATCGAGGTGGATGTGGATGCGATCTGCGACGGCGAGCGGGTCCACGTCGCCGGTATCATGGAACACATCGAGGAGGCCGGCATCCATTCCGGCGACTCGGCCTGCGCCCTGCCGCCGCACTCCCTGTCGGCCGAGTGCCTTGCCGAAATCGGCCGGCAGACCGCGGCGCTGGCGAAGGAGTTGGGCGTCGTCGGCCTGATCAATATCCAGTTCGCGGTCCAGCGCGGCGATGTCTATGTCCTCGAGGTCAATCCGCGCGCCAGCCGGACGGTGCCCTTTGTCGCCAAGGCGACCGGGGTGGCGATTGCCAAGATCGCGGCGCGGGTGATGGCCGGGGCCCGGCTGGACGAATTCGATCTGGCGCCGCCGCAGCACAAGCACGTCGCGGTCAAGGAAACGGTTTTCCCCTTCGCCCGCTTCCCCGGCGTCGACGTGATGCTCGGTCCGGAAATGCGTTCGACCGGCGAGGTGATGGGCCTGGACCACGACTTCGCCCGCGCCTTTCTCAAGGCGCAGATCGGCGCCGGCGTGATCTTGCCGGACCAGGGCAACGTTTTCATATCGGTGAAGGATCAGGACAAGACGGCCATGGTGCCGCTCGGCAAGGCGCTGGTCGAGATGGGCTTTGCCCTGATCGCCACCGGCGGCACCGCCGCCTTCCTCGGCCAGCACGGCCTAACCGTGGAGACGATCAAGAAGGTCCGGGAAGGCCGGCCGCATATCGTCGATGCGATGATCTCCAACCGGGTTCAGCTTTTGTTCAATACCACGGAGGGGGCCAAGGGCATCGCCGACAGTTTTGCGCTGCGACGCACCGCCCTGGTTAACGGGATTCCCTATTATACGACCGTCGCCGGCGCCAAGGCCGCCGTGCAGGCCATTGCGGCGCTGAAGGCCGGACAGCTTGAAGTCGCCCCGTTGCAGTCCTATTTTAGGGGCTCGTTTTAGGCTGATCCGCCGCGGGGGCGGTTGGGCGCGGTGATCTATTTTCGATTTTCACGAGAATTTTTTTGCGCTGGATAATCGCTCATGAGTGACAAGATTCCCATGACGGCCGATGGATTGGCCCGATTAGAAGAAGAATTGCGCCATCTGAAGAACACGGCGCGCCCGGAGGTTATCCGCGCGATCGCCCAGGCCCGAGAGCACGGCGATCTGTCGGAAAACGCCGAGTACCACGCCGCCCGCGACCGGCAGAGCTTCATCGAGGGCCGCTTGGGCGAGTTGGAAGACAAGGTCGCCCGCGCCGAGGTCATCGATGTCTCGAAGCTGTCCGGCAAGACGGTCAAATTCGGCGCCACCGTGACCCTGATCGACGAAGACACCGACGAAAAGCTCACCTACCAGCTGGTCGGCGAGGACGAGGCGGATGTCAAGCAAGGGCGCCTGGCGATCACGGCGCCGCTGGCCCGTGCCCTCATCGGCAAGAGCACCGGCGACTCGGTCGAGGTGCATACGCCAAAGGGCGAGAAAGGCTACGAAATCCGCCGGGTGAAGTTCGTCTAATCGTCGCCGGTGTCGGGGACCGCGGCGCGTTCCTCGATCGGAACGCCCGGCAGGCTTTTCGACGTCCGAATCACCTGAATGGTGTGCACCGTCGCCACATGCGGCGCCGAGGTCAGTTTCTTTGTCAGATCGTTCTCATGGGCCGT
Organism: Kiloniellaceae bacterium; assembly: GCA_021776215.1. Classification (GTDB taxonomy): domain Bacteria; phylum Pseudomonadota; class Alphaproteobacteria; order Kiloniellales; family J153; genus JAJFGI01. The sequence continues at coordinate 9,535 of JAJFGI010000199.1, forward strand.
ATTGCGGGCGACGAGCTTGAGGACGAAATCGCTGGGTCCACGCGCCATGTGGCATTCCCGCACCTCTGGCCAGTCGGCCACCATGGTCTCGAAGGCGGTGAGCACGCTTTCCGATTGGCTATCCAGGCCGACCAGGGCGAAGAACAGAATGTCATATCCGAGAGATTCGGGATCGAGCTCGGCGTGATACCGGCGGATATACCCTGCCTCCTCGAGGGCGCGGACGCGGCGCAAGCAGGGCGGCGCCGAGATGCCGGCGCGGCGCGCCAGCTCCACGTTGGTCATGCGCCCGTCTTCCTGCAAATCGCGCAGGATACGCAAATCGATCCGGTCAAGTTTAACGCGCCGCATGTTAACCCCTCAGGAAACGCTCGGCCCTGTCTTTGGTCGCCCCGCGCAACTATATTACTCAGCCGGCACGCCGCCGCCAAGCCCGCTCGACGCCCTTTTCAGCCCAGTCTTGCCAGCCCGGAAGCGAGAGGCAATAGTCCGCGGCCATGAACGATTCGACGGTTACGCTGGCGCAAGTCTGCTGGGTGGTCAGCGACGGCAAGGCCGGCATGGAAGTCCAATGCCGCGGCCTGGCCGAAGCACTGGGCTTCGATCCCGTTGTCAAACGAATCTCCGTGCGCCGGCCGTGGCGATGGCTGCCGCCCCTGCTGATTAGCCAGCCGCTGGCCCGCATCGACCCGGCCACCGATTCCCTCGATCCGCCCTGGCCGGACGTGCTGATCGCCAGCGGCCGGCAGACCGTTGCCCTATCGATCGCCATACGGCGGCAGAGCGGCGGCCGAACCTTCACCATCCAGGTGCAGAATCCAACGGTCGATCCGGGCAACTTCGACGTGGTGGTCGCCCCGCGCCACGACCGGCTCGGCGCCGCCAACGTGATCGCCACCATCGGCGGCCTGAACCGGGTGACGGAGGCGCGCCTGGCCGCGGCCGCGGCGCAGTTCGGCGCCCGTTATGCGCACCTGCCGCACCCACGGGTGGCGGTCCTGATCGGCGGCAACAGCAAGGTGCACCGGCTGACCGCGGCGGCGACACGACGCCTCGGCGCGCAACTGGCCGAATTGGCACGCCGCGAGGGCGCCGGGCTCATGGTGACCCCGTCGCGGCGAACCGGGGCGGCCAATATCGACATCCTGCGCCAGGCGCTCTCAGGCTTGAGCGCGGAGATTTGGGACGGGACCGGCGAGAACCCCTACTACACATTCCTCGCCTTGGCCGACAGCATCATCGTCACCAGCGACTCCGTGAACATGGTGTCGGAAGCCGCGACCACCGGCAAGCCGGTGTTCACCGTCGATCTGGATGGCGGATCGCCGAAATTCCGCCGCTTCCACGAAACCATGCGCGCCGAGGGCATGACCCGCCCCTTCACCGGCACGCTGGACCAGTGGACCTACCCGCCGCTGCGCGACACACCGCGCGCCGCCGCCGAGATTCGCCGGCGCCTGGCGCGGCTCCGGGTCGATTGATCTTTCCCCCGCCAGCGGCTAAGTAAAGCGGGTTCTCGGAACAAGGATACCAGCCTTTTGCAGACGGGCGCAGCCCACACCGGCGCATCCGGCGCCATGCCGTCATCGGGGAGCCTGGATCTCGCGCGCTTTGCCGCGACCGAGCTGAGCCACGACCCCTTCGATCATCTTATGGTGCGCGGCTTTGTGCGCCCCGAGTTCTGCGCGGCCATCGAAGCGGCGTTCCCGCGGATCGACCGCGGCGGCAGCTTTCCCGCCTCGTCATTGGCGTGCGATGCGAAATTCACCGCCTTCCTGAAGGAGCTGCAGGGCCCGGCGGTGACCCAGGCGTTCGCGGAAAAATTCTCCATCGACCTGAGCGGCCGGCCAACCATGGTGACGTTGCGCGGCCAGTCCCGCGCCAAGGACGGGCGGATTCATACGGATTCGCGCTCCAAACTGATTACCGCGCTCATCTATCTCAACGATGACTGGGATGCGGAAGGCGGCCGCCTGCGCCTGCTGCGCGGACCCGACGACCTATCGAAATACGCGCTCGAGGTCACGCCCGAATGCGGCACGCTGCTCGCCTTTCGCTGCACGGAAAATGCCTACCACGGGCATAAGCCGTTTGTCGGCCGGCGGCTGTCGGTGCAACTCAATTGGCTCACCGACGCGGCAGTACTCAAGCGCGAGCTGGGGCGGCACCGCGTTTCGGCGTGGAGCAAGCGCCTGCTGCGCTTGGGCCGCCCGCAACGGCACGCGACCTAGGAGCGCCGCCCATGGCCCTGCGCGTCGAAACCTTCTCCAACGTCAAGGGCGGCAATGCCTTCTTCAAGGCGATCGGTCACCCCCTGGCGGCGCGCCGGATGCCGGCGCTGTTGCGCCGCCTGGCGGACGGGCCGGTGGCGATCTACGACCCTTATGGCTTCGCCGGAGCACTGGCCGAGATTTACGATCTCTCCGGCCTCGATCTCGCCGGCGTGTTCGTGCAGGACATCGGCGATCTGGGTAAGACGGTCCTGGACCAGACCACTCAGCCGGTGACCGGCTTGGCGGACTCCGGGGCGCGTCGTCTCCTGGTCGCAGCCTTCGATGCCGAGCGCCTGATCGACCACATCGGCCATCTGATTCCGGCCGGCGCCGAGACCCTCAGTCTCGATGACATGCGCATCGATGCCGACATGCTCACCGACCGGCGGCACTATTTGAACAGCCTGAACTTCGCCACAAACCTGGTCCTGTTCCGCGATGCCGGCGGCCAGCATACCCGCCTGGTCACGGCCAACTACTGGTCGGGCTATGGCGCCAAGGCGCCGGAGATGTGGTGTTGCCTGATGGACGAGGCCGGCGTCCCCCTCGCCGAATGGCGGGAGGCCTTGCCGCCGGCACATGCCACCATTGTCATCGATAGCGCCGAGGTCCGTCGACGCTTCGGCCTGGGCGATTTCACCGGCCAAATCTTCCTGCATGTCCTCGGCGTTGCCGGACACGACGTGGTGAAGTACGCCCTCGATACCTATGGCGACGATGACAAGTCGCTGTCCTGTACCCACGACGCCAACGCGTGGCCGGCGGAACATTATGCGGGCCTGCCGGCCCCGGCGGCGGATGAACGTGTCGTCCTGTGGGTGCAGAACAGCCACCCGACGCCGATCCCCGCCGGCAGCATCGGCCTTAACGTCATGGGGACATCCGATGTGTCATGGCTAAAGCAGGAAATCCCGGCCTTCGGCGTGCATGCCCTGGATACGCAGACGCTGTTGCCGGCGGCGCGCTGGCCGCAGCAGATCGAGGTCCAGGCCGGCAAGCATTTCGTCCGCCCCCGCTATGAGGTCTTTGCCGGGAACGGGCACAGCCGTATCGCCCACGCCAACGTGGAGCGCACCGATCTGAAGCCCGACCCGCGCCTTCCCGACCTCGGCAACCTCATGGGCAAGGGCTACATCCTGCCCGCGCCGGTGTTGCCGGCCGGACGCTTTCGCTCGATCGTCATGCCCACCCCCATGGCCACCACGCAGGAGACGCTGCCGGTCAAGGTCCTGGTCTATGACGGACAGGGCCGCGAGGTCGCGGCCAAGCGCTTCGGCTGCCTGCGCCGGGATCACGCCGAGGTCATGGACGTCAGCGGTCTGTTGGCGGATCGCGCCGGCAATGGCGCCCCCAATGGCGGCGGCGATTGGGGCCATATGGAATTGGTCTACGACTTCACCGATGGCGGCGAGGCGGACGGCTGGCTGCATGGTTTGTTCCGTTACGAGGATCGGCAGTCGGGCCATGTTGCCGAAACCAGCTTCGGCGCGCATATGTTCAACTCCGTGCTCACCTATCGCGGCGAGCCGCAGTCCTACGCGGGCCCGGCGCCGGGCCTCAGCACCCGCCTGTTCCTGCGCCTAGGTCCTGCACCGACCGACACCCTGTGCCACCTGATCTATCCGGCATCGACACCTTGGCACGCGCACAGCCAGACGCTCCTGATCCTGCACGACCGCACCGGCGCGGAAGTGGCCACCCGCGAGATCGAGATCCCCTGCGGCGGCTCCCACCTTTGGCGTGTGTCGGAAACATTCGCGCCCGCCGAGCGCAAGGCCGCCGGCGAGGCCGCCTACGTCCTCATCCGCGACCAGACCTGCCGCCTCTTCGGCTACCACGGCCTCACCCACGGCGACACCGCCTTCAGCTTCGACCACATGTTCGGGTTTTAGGCGCGCGCACCACCCGGCTTGTCGATTGTCGCCTTCGGAGACAGAGCATGAAGCTGCCCCACGCCGGGGCCCGCTTATGTCGCCGCTTTCCAGAAATCTCGCTTCTCGACGGAAACGGCCAATAACATGTCGATCGTCGATCCGTCCGTGGACAACGGCATCGTGATCCGGTGATAGTTGATGTATTTGTCGCCGGCAAGCAGCCGCACGCTGTGAAATGCGGCGCCGCCGATCGCGAGGACTTCGGAATACTGACGCCAGATCAGCTCGGCAAACGCCGCCGGTCTGAGGTCTCGAACGGATTTGCCAGTGAAATCCGCGCCGCCGGCGGCGACGATGCTGGTGCCGAACACCCGATAGATGAAATCCAGCGGGGCGGTGCACACGTCGATCAGCATGACCTTTGACAAGAAAGATTTCATCCCCTCGGGCGATATATCGCCCCGCGACGGAAACGGCCGGCTGCCCTTCTGAGCGCACCAATAGTCGTAAGCTCGCCGAAGGTCCCCGCTTGGCAGAGTATCCAGCGGCAGTATCTCGCCATCGAGCCTATAGGTTGCCAATGCGCCCCATCTGTCTGAAGGGTGAGCGCGAAGGTGCGCCGTCGTCGGAGTTTGCCCTGGACCAAACGCCTTTGGCACACCCCCGGTCGCGGTGCAAATCGACAGCGACCACTAATCCGTGCACCCTAGTATATGGTGAGCAATACCGAACAGTTCATTAACTCGAACCGCCCCCGGCGCGGCGAGAATTCGACAGCCCACGTATCATGTCGGCACCCCCTATTGCCCCGCCTTGCGCCCTGGGCGGGTAGTCGTTATCTCTCTAGCACCCCAGTCTCAAGGAAAGCGGCCGATTCGGGCCGAGTTTGCCATGGCGACGACGCAGCATAGCAAGGTTTTGATCCTCGGCTCCGGGCCGGCCGGGTATACGGCGGCGGTCTATGCCGCACGGGCCAATCTTGCGCCATTGCTGATCCAGGGGATTCAGCCGGGCGGGCAGTTGTCGATCACAACGGACGTGGAGAACTACCCGGGCTTCGCCGAGGCCATCCAGGGGCCGTGGCTGATGGAGCAGATGCAGGCCCAGGCCGAGCATGTGGGAACCAAGATCGTCGGCGATACCATAACGGCGGTGGATTTGCGCCAGCGGCCGTTACGCTGCACCGGGGATTCGGGCACCGTGTATACGGGCGATGCCCTGGTCATCGCCACGGGAGCCCAGGCGCGCTGGCTGGGTTTGGAGAGCGAGACCAAATACCGCGGCTTCGGTGTGTCGGCCTGCGCCACCTGCGACGGGTTTTTCTTCCGCGACAAGGCGGTGGCGGTGGCCGGCGGCGGCAACAGCGCCGTGGAGGAGGCCCTGTTCCTGACCAACTTCGCCAGCAAGGTGACGCTGATTCACCGCCGCGATACGTTGCGCGCGGAAAAGATCCTGCAGGACCGGCTGTTCAAGAACCCCAAGATCGAGGTCATTTGGGACCATGTGGTTGAGGCGGTCACCGGCACCGATCAACCGCCGGGGGTGACCGGGCTGCGCCTGAAGAACGCCAAGACCGGGGCGGCGCGCGAATTGCCGGTGGACGGCCTGTTCGTCGCCATCGGCCACGATCCGGCAACCAAGCTTTTTGCCGGCCAGATCGACATGGACGCGGAGGGCTACATCCGCACCCGGCCCGACTCGACGGTCACCAACGTGCCGGGCGTCTTTGCCGCGGGCGACGTCAAGGACAAGGTCTTCCGCCAGGCGGTCACGGCCGCGGGCATGGGTTGCATGGCGGCCCTTGAGGCGGAGCGGTTCCTCGCCGGGCAGGAGTCCGCCGAGACGCAAGCCGCACAGTAGGGCGGGTCGGCGCATGCCTCCCCCAGATCATAAAGATACGGGCCTCCAGGATACGTCCGCCGTCCCGCAAGGCCGGGCCTTGGCCGCCGGCATCATGGATTGGGACAAACTGCGGGTTTTTCACGCCGTCGCCGAGGCCGGCAGCTTCACGCACGCGGGCGAGATGCTCAATCTCAGCCAATCGGCCGTCAGCCGTCAGATCAGCGCCCTGGAAACCAGCCTGAAGGTGCCGCTGTTTCACCGCCACGCCCGCGGTCTGATTCTGACCGAGCAGGGCGAGTTGCTGTACCGCACGGTGCACGAGGTGTTCGGCAAGTTGGCCATGACGGCGGCACAACTAAGCGAAAGCAAGGAGCACCCGATCGGATCGCTCAAGGTGACCACAACGGTCGCCTTCGGCTCCACCTGGCTGACCCCGCGCATGCACGAATTCCTGGATATCTATCCGGAGATCGCCGTGAACATGCTGCTGACGGATCAGGAGCTGGATCTGTCCATGCGTGAAGCCGACGTCGCCGTACGCTTATCTCCGCCCCGGCAAGCGGATTTGATCCAGCGGCATCTTCTGACCGTGCACATGAGCATTTTCGCCGCGCCCAGCTATATCGAGCGATTCGGCACGCCGACGAGCGCCAGCGATCTCGACGCTCATCGCATCGTTGTTTACGGCGAGGACATCCGCCCACCGGTGCCCGACGTCAACTGGCTGCTTAGAATCGGGAGTAAGTCGGGGCAGTTACGGCGGCCGTCCCTGACCGTCAATAACGTGTACGCGATCATGCGCGCCGTCCAATCCGGGGCCGGGCTCGGGGCCCTACCGGAATATATGGGCCACGGCCAAGACGATCTGGTGCAGGTCCTGCCGGACCTTCAGGGGCCGCAATTCGACGCCTATTTCGTCTATCCGGAAGAGCTGCGCACATCGAAAAGAATCCAGGTTTTCAGGGACTTCCTGTTGCGCAAAGTGGCGGAGGCCTGTTTCTAGAGTCGGAAGCCGGACGGCATCGTCGGCGGACCTACGCCGTCAAGGTATGCAGAAATTGCATATCTTCCCTGTCCTTTTTGGACTGGCAAACCCAGGTGAATCTCCTATTTAATAGTCTGGTGCTGCATTGCAGCATTCCGATCCGGCTGCGGAACATCTGTTCCATGCGCCGGGTCCACGTCTCCCAGACGTGAAGCCTCCCTGTTAAACTTGCCGGACCCTTGTGGTCCGGCATTTTTCTTGGACGCCGGAATTGCGCGGCCGGCCGCCGGCTCACATGAACAGCTTTTCGCCCTCCAGGCCGGCATATAGCCCGGCGACGAATTCGCCGTACCCGTTGTAAAGCTGGGTTTCCAGCCGCTGGTCCTGACCCAGAACGCGCTCGGTCGCCTGGCTCCAGCGGGGGTGCGGGACGTTCGGGTTGACGTTGGCCCAGAAGCCATACTCGCTGGCCTGAATCTCCTCCCAAAATGTGCGTGGCCGCTGATCGGTGAACTCGAAGGTGACGATGCTTTTCACCGACTTGAAGCCGTATTTCCACGGCACCGCCAGGCGCAGGGGGGCACCGTTCTGCTTCGGCACCGGTTTGCCATAGAGGCCGGTGGCGATAAATGCCAACTCGTTTGTCGCCTCGGCCATGGTCAGGCCTTCCACATAGGGCCAGGGATACCAGGAGGCTTTCTGCCCGCCCGCGACCTCCGGGTTCTGGAAGGTCACCATCTTCAGATATTTCGCCGAGCCCAGGGGCCGCGCCAGATCGACCAGGGCTTTCAGCGGAAAGCCGCTCCACGGTACCGCCATCGACCACGCCTCGACGCAGCGGTGCCGATACAGCCGCTCTTCCAGCGGCATCTTCCCCAGAAGGTCGTCGATGTCCAGCTCCATGGGCGTTTCGACCATGCCGGTAATCGCCACCCGCCAGGGGCGAATCGGCAAATCTTGCGCCTTTTTCCAAATGTTCTTAGACGAGCCGAACTCGTAGAAGTTGTTATAAGTGGTGGCTAGATCCTCGGGCGAGATGTCCCGGTCCAGCACATACCGCGGGTTACGCTCTACCGGATAGAGCGAGGTCGACGGGTCCGCGGCGCCGGCGGCATCGCTGGTCCCGGTCGCCGCCATTTGCGCGCTCGGGCTCGGCGCCTCGTCGCAGCCGGCCAAAAGCCCAGGTGCTGCCAGCAGGATCGGGCCGGCGGCGGCGGCCTTGAGCAAGCGCCGGCGGCTGCGGAAGACATCCTCCGACGTTGCGGCGGAGTCCGGCAGCTCCCAGCCCCGTTTGATCTTGATCGGCATGGCGGCCCCTCCTTAGCTAGCGGGTTATCGTCTCCGCTCCCAGATAAGGAATCGTACCGTCCCTGGCAAATCAACGAAACGCGAGGATCGGTCGAAAGGCCCGGAATCCAGGGGATTTAGTCTCCCTCGCCGACGATTACGCCATCCCGATAGAGGTAATCGTCGACCTGTTCGGCGAAATCCTCGTTGTTTCGCCGCATCCATTCCAGGACCATGCAGGCGTGCTCCATCTCCTCGCGCATGTTGTGCAGCAGAATTTCCCGCAAATCCGGGTCTTCGCAATCGTCCGCCCGCTGACGATACCAGTCCACGGCCTCCATCTCCTCGATCAACGAGGTGATGGCATGGTGCAAGGTCAGGGTTTCTTCGGTCAGCCGCTCCCGCGGCGCGTGCAGAGACTCGCTCGACATCTTTATCCCTCTCACCGCGCCGGATTCGCCGGCGCTTTATTTCCGCCCAGTGTCCCGAATCCGAAATTCGTGACAACAAATTTGAGTCCAGTGTGATTTAGCTTCCGCAGGTCGTCACATTAGATGTGACGACCTGCGCAACCATCACACTAGTGTCCCGCCACTTCTTGCTGCGACTGGATCACCCGTTCCGCCAGCTTACCGGTCAGCTCCTGCAGGTGGTCGAAGCTCCATTCGAAGCTGCCGACGCCGAATGTGAGCGAGCGCAGTTCGACGATCAAGTCCGCAAGCTCCGCCTGCGGCATGTTGCAATTGACTTCGTCCCAGCCCTCCCAACCGGGCTTCGGCGCCATGCCCAGGATCTGTCCGCGCCGGCCGCTGATCAGACCATGGGTCTTGGCGGTGAAATCCGACGGGACCGAGATGGTGACGCCGTAAATGGGCTCCAACAGAACCGGCTCGCAATTGGGCATACCCTCGGACATGGCCAGACGCCCGGCGGTCTTGAAGGCCTGGTCGGAGCTGTCGACCGAATGGTACTGGCCGTCGTACAGGGTCACCCCCACATCGACCACGGGGAAGCCCAGCGGTCCGCGTTGCAGGTACTCCTTGGCGCCGTGTTCCACGGCCGGGATGTATTGTTTCGGCACCGAACCGCCGACAATCTTGTCGGTGAAGCGGAAGCCTTCGCCCCGCGGCAACGGCTGAATTTCCACGTGCACGTCGCCGAATTGACCGTGGCCGCCGCTTTGCCGCTTAAAGCGGGAATGCTGGCGAACGCTCTTGCGAATGGTTTCCTTGTAAGCGGTTTGCGGCCGCTCGACCTCGACCTCGACGTTGAACCGGCTTTTCAATCGTTCGAGGGCGATCTGCAGGTGAATCTCTCCCTGCCCCCAGAGCAGCATCTGTTTCGTATCGGCGTTGTGCTCAAGGGACAGCGAGGGATCTTCCTCGATCAGCTTGGCGATGCTGCTGGTCAGCTTGACTTCGTCCTGCCGGTTCTTCGGCACGATGGCCTGGGCGAACACCGGCTTCGGCGCGTCCGGCCACAGCATGCCCGAGTCGCGCTGCGGACCCGCCGCGGTCAGCAGATCGCCGGCTTGCAGCGATTCCATGCGGCCGAGGGCAACCAGCTCGCCGATCCCAGCATCCGCGACCTTCTGATTTTCCGGCCCCATCAACCGATACAGCCCGGAGATGCGCTCGTCGCCGATGGTCATACCATCGGTGACGTTGCCGCGCCAGATGCGCACCACGCCGACCTTGCCGGTATGCGACTGATGCAGCACCCGGATGACCGATGCGCTCAGATCGCCATCGGCGGCCACGCCCAGGCGTTCGGCGGTCACCGCCGGGGCCGGCGCCTCGTGACGCAATGCCTTCCACAACCGGGTGATGCCATGGCTCATTTCCGCCGAGCCAAAGAGCACCGGGACGATGAGATCTTGTTGCAGGTCCTTGGTGAGTTGCTCGTAGATTTCGCCGGTCGCCGGGATCTTGTCCTCGATCAGTTGCTCAAGCAGCGTATCATCGAAGTCGGCCAGGGATTCGAGCATCTCCTGCCGCGCCTCGTCTTCGCGGGCTTTGACATCCTCGGGCAGCTCGATCAGTTCGGACGGCGATTCGCTGCCGTATTTGTACGCGCGCTCGCTCGCCAGATCGACGAAGCCGGTCACCTGTTCGCCATCGCGAATCGGCACCTGGCGAAGCACCAGCGGCCGTGACGAGACGGATTGGAAAGCCTCGAGCAACTCGCGCACCCGGGCCGTCGCCTTGTCCATCTTGTTGACGAATAGAATGTGCGGAATCTTGAAATCGTCGAGCATCTTGAACAGCGGCGCCAGCGTCAGGGCCCTGCCCACCTCGGGCTCGGCGACGATGACCGCCACGTCCGCGGCCATCAGCGCGGTGTTGCGATCATGCACCAATTCGATCGATCCGGGGCAGTCGATCACCGACCAGCGCTCGCCCAAATACTCGCCGTGGGCGAAATTGGGCTCGGTGCTCATCTGCCGGTGCCGCGCCTCTGGCGAGGCGTCGCCGACCGTATTGCCCTGGGCGATCGATCCCTTTCGGTGCGTGGCCCCGGCGATGCTCAACATAGCCTCCAGCAGCGTGGTTTTACCGCTGGTATAGGGCCCAACGAGCACGGCGCAGCGCGCCGCAGGTACCTCTCTTGCCGTCATTCGTCCCTCCCGTCCATAGCCGATCGACGATGCAAGGGCCGGCCCGTTGAGGGCACTCACGCCCCGCTTGGGACCATGTTTTCAAACTCCGGGCGGGGCGGCAACAGGAAATACCTGGTTAACCAACCGGCCCGGCCCGCTTCCGCGCGAAACCGGCCCGAGTGGGACTGGTCAGCGGCCAGAACGAAAAATGAACTTCCGCACGCCCGGTCGCCCCGTCCGAGCGGGTCGTCCCGGCCGTCCCTGGCGATCCGCCAAGCCGATTACATCGCCGAGCAGATGTCCAAGAAAGAAATCTAACGCCTGGGAACGTGCCGGCACCAGGGGCCCGGGCGGCGACGCCCGGGCTTTTTTCTCGCCGGCGGTTCAGGCCGTGCCCGGCGCACCGTTCGCGTAGGGCCTGAGCGCATCGTAGACCTTGTTGCTGGCGGGTGTCGCCACATCAAGGTCGCGGCCCAGACGCACAACCTCCCCGGTCAGCCAATCGAGCTCCAAGCGCCGGCCACGTTCCAGATCGACGAGCATTGACGGCTTGGTCGACGGGTCGAAGTCATGGACTTGCCGCAGGATGCGTTCGACCAAGCCGTCGTCCAGCGCCACGCCCGCGGCACGGCCGACAGCGGCCGTCTCCCGCATCAGCTCGGCGAGGAGCGCGTGACGGTCCGGATCGCCGATGACGGCACCGACAGGCGCACGATAAAAGCACGCGGCCCCCGCGAGCGGCGCCAGCAGCACGAATTTTTCCCAGATATCGCGGTCGATGGCATTCGATACCCTATGCTCGATTCCGGCGCTCTGACAGGCCGTCGAAACGCCGTCCTGGCGCCAAGATGCCGTGCCATCGCGTTCGCCGAAGATGAGCTGGGCAAGCCGGCCCTTGTGGCGGATCACCCCTGGGCTTTCGATCACGGCGCTGATTTTAGCGACCCCGCCCATGACATGGTGTGGCCCGAGGAGCTCGGCCAGGCGATCGCAAGTCGTCACGCCGTTCTGGACCGGGATTACCGCGGTGTCGTGGGCGAGGAGCGGCTTGATCTGCGCCGCCGCCGCGTCGACGTCCCACAACTTGACGCAAAACAGAATTACATCAGCGAAGCCGATGTCCGCGACATCGGCCGGCACATCCGGCGCATCGATGTGCAGATCGCCGCACGGCGATTTGACGCTCAGCCCATTGCGCCGCATGGCGTCGCCATGGGCGCCGCGCGCGAGAAATGCGACCTCGTTCCCATCAGCCGCCAAGCGCGCACCAAAATAGCCGCCCACACCGCCCACTCCCACGATAACGTATTTCATAGCCTCACCACTGGCTGTTGGCGACGACGACGCGACGGTGGGTCGTTCCTATTTCAAGGCCTCACAGGCGCGTTTGATGCGGGTGCAGGCCTCTTCCAGCACCTCGGTGGCGGTGGCATAGGAGATGCGGAAATAGGGCGACAGGCCGAAGGCCTCGCCCTGCACGGCGGCCACCCCGGCGGCGTCCAAAAGGTAGGTGACGAAGTCGCCATCCGATTCGATCTTTTCGCCGTCGGGCGTGCTCTTGCCAATGACACCGGCACACGAGGGATAGACATAGAAGGCCCCCTCCGGCGTCGGGCAATGCAGCCCCGGGCATTTATTCAGCATCTCGACCACCATGTCGCGACGCTTCTTGAAGACCTCGTTGTGGGCGGCAATAAAATCCTGTGGCCCGTTCAACGCTTCGATAGCCGCCGCCTGGCTGATCGACGACGGGTTCGAGGTGCTTTGCGACTGGATCTTGGCCATGGCCTTGATCAGCTCTAGCGGGCCGGCGCCATAACCGATGCGCCAACCGGTCATGCAGTAGGCCTTGGAGACGCCGTTCATGGTCAAGGTCCGGTCCTTCAGCGCCGGCTCCACCTGCGCCGGCGTAACGAACTTGAAGCCGTCGTAGACCAGATGCTCGTACATGTCGTCGGTGAGCACCCACACGTGCTCGTGACGCAGAAGCACGTCGGTCACCGCCTTCATGTCGTCGTGGGTGTACGCCGCCCCGGTCGGATTCGACGGGCTGTTGAGAATGATCCACCGGGTGCGCGGGGTGATCGCCGCCTCCAGGTCCTCGGGCCGCAGCTTGAAGCCGTTGTTCTGCGAACATGGCACGATCACCGGCTCGCCCTCGGCGAGCAGAGACATATCCGGATAGGACACCCAGAAGGGCGCGGGAATAATCACCTCGTCGCCGGCGTTCAAGGTCGCCATCAGGGCGTTGTAGATAACCTGCTTGCCGCCGGCGCCGACGGTCACCTGATCCGGCGTGTAGTCGAGATCGTTCTCGCGGCGGAACTTGGCGGCGACCGCTTCTTTCAGCTCCGGCGTGCCGTCCGGATTGGTGTATTTGGTCTCGCCCCGGCGGATGGCGGCGATCGCCGCCTCCTTGATGTTGTCGGGCGTATCGAAATCCGGCTCCCCGGCGCCCAGGCCGATGACGTCCCGCCCAGCCGCCTGCAATTCGCGCGCCTTTTGCGAAACGGCGATGGTGGGCGACGGCTTGATTCGCGATAGACGCTCGGCGATGAGCGACATGGCCTTGGACTCCCCTCTTGCGATGGCCCGGAGCCGCCCGCGCGACCCGTCGGGCGCACCGTAGTCAAGGCTCGCCATGCATGCAACGGGCATGCGCGGTACCGCCGGCGCCGCCCCGATTCCGCCGCAAAGCATCATGGCATTGCCGCTTTTCGACACAGATCCCGCCGTGATCCACCGCCAGGACTAGGCGCTTGGGCCGCCGCCGCCACGGCGCGGTCATCACGGGGTACTTGAGGGGACTATCACTATGCCGAGACCATTATTGTCGAACATCGCTCCGCGCGCCTTGCCACCGCGTGCGATTGAGTTTTGCCGCGCCGCCATGACCGTCATCGCCGCCATCCTCGGCATCGGCGCCCTGGTGCTGTTGATCGGGGGCGTCGTCGCGCTGCGCTCGGCCAATCCCGGCTTCGGACAGGACCTGTCGCCGCATGTTGCGGTGAGTGAGGTTGGCGAAGCGCTCTCGCCCTAAAGATTGGCGCCGCGCACAGCGGCGCATACCGCGGCCGTGACCTCGGCCGTGGAGGCCGTGCCGCCCAGATCGGGCGGCATGACCCGGCCGGCCGCCAACACCTGCTCGATGGCGCCGAGCAGGACCGCCGCCGCCGGCCCCTCGCCCAGATGGTCGAGCATCATCGCAGCGCTCCAGAAGGCGCCGATGGGATTGGCGATCCCCTTACCGGCGATGTCGAAGCCGGAGCCGTGGATCGGCTCGAACATGGAGGGGAAGCGCCGCTCGGGGTTCAGGTTCGCCGTCGGCGCCAGGCCCAGGCTGCCGGACAGGGCGGCGGCCAGATCGCTGAGAATGTCGGCGTGCAGGTTGCTCGCCACCACCACGTCCAGGCTGCGCGGCTTGAGCACCATGCGCGTGGTCATGGCATCGACCAGCATCTTGTCGGTGGTCACATCGCGAAAGTCGCGGGCGGTCTCGGCGAAGATCTCGTCCCACAGCACCATGCCATGCCGCTGCGCGTTCGACTTTGTCACACAGGTCAGGTGCCGGCGCGGCCGCCGGCGTGCCAGGGCGAAGGCGAAGCGCATGATACGGCGCACCCCGGCGGCGGTGAAGACCGAGGTTTCGACGGCCACCTCCTCGGCCAGGCCGCGATGCACCCGGCCGCCGGCGCCCGAATATTCCCCCTCGGTGTTTTCGCGCACCACGATCCAGTCCAGATCGTCCGGCCCGACACCGGCGAGAGGCGCGGCGACCCCCGGCAGGATTCGCGCCGGCCGCACGTTGGCGTATTGGTCGAAGCCCTGGCAGATCGCCAGGCGCAGCCCCCAGAGCGTCACATGATCGGGCAGATCCGGGTCCCCCACCGCGCCGAAATAGATGGCATCGAAGCCTTCCAGGCGGCGGAGGCCATCCTCCGCCATCATGCGGCCATGGGCGCGGTAAAAGTCGGAGCCCCAGGGAAACGACTCGAAGGACACGGCCAGTCCCGGCACCCGTTCCTGGAGGGCCGCCAATACCTCGATGCCCGCGGCCACCACTTCGGCGCCGATGCCATCGCCGGGAATAGCGGCTATGCGATGTTTCGCCATGTCGGTTTCCGGCGCCTCTCAGTAGCCCAGGGCGCAACCGTCCTTGCGCGGGTCGGAGGCACCGGTCAGCGTTCCCGCCTGCCAGTCGATGGCAATCGCCTGGGCGCCGCCGATCGGCTTTTTCGAGCGCGCAATGGCATGGCCGCGTGCCTTGAGGCCGGCGAGGCTGTCGGCGGGCACGCCGCTTTCCACCTCCACGGGGTCCATGGGCGGCGCATAGACGCGCGGCAGGTCGATGGCCTCCTGCAGATCGAGGCCGAAATCGAAATGGTTGCTCAGAAAATGCGCGTGGCCCATGGCCTGGTACTGCCCGCCCATGACACCGAAGGGCATCACCGCGTGACCGTCCTTGACCACCATGGCGGGGATGATTGTATGCAAGGGCCGCTTGCCCGGCGCGATACAGTTTGGATGCGCCGGATCGGTGCGGAAGCTTTGCCCCCGGTTTTGCAGCACGATGCCGGTCTTCGGGCTGACCAGACCGCTGCCGAAGGAATGGTAGACCGAGTTGATGAAGCTGACCGCATTGCGGTCGCGGTCGACGACGCACAGATAGACCGTATCAGCATGCTCCGGGAAAAGGCTCGGCGGCAGATCGGCCATCGCCCGGTCGGGCCGGATGCTGGCCCGCAGACGTGCCGCATGGCCCGCCGAGAGCAGGACATCGACGGGCACCTCGGCCTGCGCCGGGTCGGCGATAAAGGCGTTCCGGTCGCGGTAGGCTAGGCGCGCCGCCTCCACCTCCAGATGCAGACGCTCGGCGGAGAGCGGATCGTCCATGCCCGCGAACGCCCCGGCGAGGATATTCAGAATCTGCAACGCCGCCAGGCCCTGCCCGTTCGGCGGGCATTCGTAGATGTCATGGCCCGCGTAGGTGGTTTTGATCGGCGTGACGTACTCGCCCCGCGCGTTGGCGAAGTCCTCCGCGGTGTGCAGCCCGCCCAGGCCGCGCAGATAGGCCACCATGTCGTCGGCCACCGGCCCGGTATAGAACGCATCGCGGCCGCGCACGGCGATGCGCTCCAGAGTATCCGCCAGCACCGGCTGCGTATGCACGTCGCCGGCGCGCGGCGGGGCGCCGCCGGGTAGAAAAATTCGCGCCGCCGTCACGTCGCGGCGTAACAGATCGTACGAGGCGGCCCAATCCGCGGCGACCCGGTCGTGTATCGGATACCCGTCTCTGGCATAGGCAATAGCCGGCTGCAGAAGCTCGCCGAGTTCGCGGCTGCCATGATCGGCCAACAACCGCGCCCAGGCGTCGACGGCGCCGGGGATGGTCACCGCGTGCGGCGATTGCTGCGCGATGGTCTCGATCCCGTGCTCCCGGTACCAGGCGGCCGTCGCCGCCGCCGGCGCCCGGCCGGAGCCGTTGAAGGCCACCACCTCGGCCCCGCCGCGCGGCGCATAGAGCACGAAACAGTCACCGCCAATACCGGTCGATTGCGGCTCGACCACACACTGCACGGCGCACGCGGCCACCGCCGCGTCCATGGCATTGCCGCCGTCGCGCAAGACCGCCAGCGCCGCCGCCGTGGCGAGGGGGTGAGACGTCGCCGCCATGCCATTCAAGGCACGCGCGGGCGAACGCCCGGGAAGCTCGAGATTACGCATGCGGTCCCCTACCAGTTCCCCGCCATCTGGCCAAGAGGCCCGGCCGGGTGCAAACGGAAAATGTCGGCTGGTCGAATGCCCTATGCAGCCGTCGGCCGCAGGCCGGCAAGGAAGAGGGCCACGGCCCGCTCCACGGTGCGCTCGACGGCCGCCGACTTGGGCGGCTCGCCGGCGCCGAGGAGGCACGGCAGAAGGTAAGGACCGGTGACAAGGCCGATGAATTGCATGGCGGCCAATCCCGGATCGGGCATGGTCAGTTTTTCGCGCCGGGACAGATCGGCCAAATAAGTCGTCAGCAACTCCCGGGCGCGCCCCGGCCCCTCTTCCCAATAAGTGCGGCCCAATTCCGGAAACGGGGTGACGCCGCTGAGGACCGTGCGGAACAGGGAGATGATCTGAGGCTCCAGCAATTTGTGCGTGATCGCCAG
>JAJFGI010000200.1 GCA_021776215.1 Kiloniellaceae bacterium
TCGCCGACGGGCCGTTCACCTCGTTCAGCGGCTATGTGGAGGACGTGGACGAGGAACGCTCGCGCCTCAAGGTATCGGTCTCGATTTTCGGCCGGGCGACGCCGGTGGAGCTGGAGTATTCGCAGGTCGAGAAGCAGTAGCGGCGTTTTAAAGCGACCGCGGCAGGTGCCGCGGTCATCGGGTGCGGGAGGCTCGCCAGTGCCGGACCGCGCCGCCCAACGACAGCATAGGGGCGAAACATGGCAAAGAAGATCGCGGCTTACATCAAGCTGGAAATTCCGGCGGGGCAGGCCAACCCCTCGCCGCCGGTCGGGCCGGCGCTGGGTCAGCGCGGCTTGAATATCATGGAGTTCTGCAAGGCCTTTAACGCGGCCACGCAGAAAATGGAGCCGGGCATGCCGACGCCGGTGGTTATCACCGCGTATACGGACCGCTCATTCTCCTTCGAGACCAAGACGGCGCCGGCCAGCTATTTCCTGCGCAAGGCCGCCAAGATCAAGAAGGGCAGCGCGGCGGCGGGCAAGACGGGGGTTGGCACCGTCACCATGGCGCAGGTGCGCGAGATCGCCGAGGCCAAGATGGTCGATCTGAACGCGGCGGACCTCGACGCGGCCGCCCGGATCATTGCAGGTTCCGCCCGCTCCATGGGCATTCAGGTGGTGGAGTAACGGCAATGGCGGGAAAAGGAAAAAGATTGGGCGCGGCCTACGAGGGAATTGACCGAGAGCGTGCCTATCCGTTGGACGACGCGGTGAAGTTGGTCAAGGAACGGGCCAAGGTGAAGTTCGACGAGACCGTCGAGATCGCCATGAACCTGGGCGTCGACCCGCGTCATGCGGATCAGAACGTGCGCGGCGTCGTCACCCTGCCGAACGGCACCGGCAAGAATGTCCGGGTTGCCGTCTTTGCCAAGGGCGACAAGGCCGAGCAGGCCCAGAAGGCCGGTGCGGACATCGTCGGGGCCGAGGATCTGGCCGAGAAGATTCAGGCCGGGCAGTTGGACTTTGAGCGCTGCATCGCCACCCCGGACATGATGGCCGTGGTTGGCCGTCTGGGTAAGGTGCTTGGGCCGCGGGGTCTGATGCCCAACCCGAAGCTGGGCACGGTCACCAACGACGTCGCCGCCGCCGTGAAGGCGAGCAAGGGCGGCCAGGTGGAGTTCCGGGTCGAAAAGGCGGGCATCGTTCACGCCGGCGTTGGCAAGGCCAGCTTTGGCGAAGGCGCGTTGGCGGAGAACATCAAGGCTTTCGTCGGCGCCATCAGCCGGGCCAAGCCGACCGGGGCGAAGGGCACCTTCATCAAGGGCGTGTCCATCTCCTCGACCATGGGGCCGGGCGTCAAGGTGGACGTCGGTACGCTGACCAGCGCGAGTTAGAGCCGAGCTGGGCGCGACGACGGAATGAGTTTCCGACCGGACCGGTCTTCCGGGTCGGTCGGTGAGACGGGGCGGGCGAAACCATCCGCCAACCCCACCCTGTCCGAGACCGCAGGTGTCCAAAGGCAAGACCCTTCCGGGTCGCGTCGGCGGATTTAAGCCAGTTGGGCCTGCGCAGACGGGAAGTGAAAAGTGTTTCGGCACCACGCATTCAGGCGGGGTGCCGCGGGCTTGAGCTTCCAGGACAGGCGAGCCGGGTTTCCGGAGGCCATCTCGGAAGCCCTCGTGCAACCGGCCGACTGTCCCAGTAAACCTTGGGAAACCGGCCGAGCTTAAATGGAAGCGATCCGTGAACCGAACCGAAAAGCAAGAGCTGGTCGCCGATCTGCATAAGGTGTTCGCAGGGACGAATCTGGTCGTCGTCACCCAACAATCGGGTCTGACGGTGGGCGAGGTCTCGGCCTTGCGGCGGCAAATGCGGGAGGCGGGTGCCGGCTACAAGGTGACCAAGAATCGGCTCACGCGTCTTGCTCTTAAAGGCACTCAGTTCGAGGCGCTGCAACCGCTGTTTACCGGACCGACGGCAATCGCCTTCTCGGAAGACCCGGTGGCGGCGGCAAAGGTCTGTGTCGAGTTCATCAAGACGAACGAGAAGCTGACCATTGTCGGTGGCGCCCTGGCGGGTGAGGAGTTGGATACCGGCCGCATCAGCGAGCTTGCCAAGCTGCCGTCCCTGGACGAGCTGCGCAGCAAGCTGCTCGGCGTCCTGCAAGCACCGGCCACCAAGTTGGCCGGCGTGACCCAGGCACCGGCCGCTCAGTTGGCCCGCGTATTCGGCGCCTATGCCGCAAAAGACAAGGCCGCGTGAGTTTTCACCGGATCTGAACGAACAAGCCCAGGAGATTGAGAGAAATGGCTGATCTAGAGAAATTGGTAGACGAGCTGTCCAAGCTCACCGTCCTCGAGGCCGCGGAGCTGTCGAAGAAGCTCGAAGAGACCTGGGGCGTTTCCGCCGCGGCACCGGTGGCGGTTGCTGCCGCCGGCGGTGGCGACGCCGCCCCGGCAGAGGCCGAGAAGGACAGCTTCGACGTGATTCTTGCCGCTGTCGGCGACAAGAAGATCAATGTCATCAAAGAGGTTCGCGTCATCACCAGCCTTGGCCTGAAAGAGGCGAAGGATCTGGTGGAGGCCGCGCCGAAAGCTGTCAAGGAAGGCTGCAGCAAGGACGAAGCTGAGGCCATCAAGAAGAAGCTCGAGGAGGCCGGTGCGACGGTCGAGCTTAAGTAGCTCAGGCGTTTTGAGCGAAACGACATATGGCAGAGCCAGACCGGCGCGTGCTTCGGCGCGCGCCGGACGGCCTGTTGTCGCTTCCGGTCCCGACGCTTTTGAATTCGGGGGCCACTCGGTGCCGTTTCGGGCACCGAAACTGTTGAAACGAGGGCACGACTGATATGACGAAATCGTTTACCGGCCGCAAACGCATCCGCAAGAGCTTCGGGCAGATCCCCGAGGTGGCCCGTATGCCGAACCTGATCGAGGTGCAGAAGACCTCATACGATCAGTTTCTGCAGATGGACGTGCCCGTAGAGGAGCGCAAGACGGCGGGTCTGCAGGCGGTTTTCAAGTCGGTGTTCCCGATTCGCGATTTCGCGGAGCGCGCCGAGCTGCAGTTCATGCGCTACGATTTCGAAGAGCCGAAGTACGACGTCGAGGAGTGCCAGCAGCGCGGCATGACCTACGCGGCGCCACTGAAGGTCATTCTGCGCCTGGTGGTCTGGGATGTGGACGAGGACAGCGGCTCGCGCTCCATCCGCGACATCAAGGAGCAGGACGTCTACATGGGCGATATGCCCTTGATGACGCCGAACGGCACCTTTGTCATCAACGGCACCGAGCGTGTGATCGTCAGCCAGATGCACCGCAGTCCGGGCGTCTTTTTCGATCACGACCGGGGCAAAACCCATTCATCGGGCAAGTACCTGTTCGCCGCCCGGGTGATTCCCTATCGCGGCTCGTGGCTCGACTTCGAATTGGATGCCAAGGATCACGTGTACGTGCGCATCGACCGGCGCCGCAAGCTGCCGGTCACGACCCTGCTCATGGCCCTCGACGGGGCCGGGACCGAGGCTCTGCGCGCCGAGCGCGCGGACAAGGGCAAGGATTTGGACGCGCACGAGGCCCAGGGCATGACGGCCGAGGAGATCCTCGACTTCTTTTACGCGACCGTGGTCTACACGCGTTCCGGCGACGGTTGGCGCACGCCCTTCGATCCCGAGCGCATGCGCGGCACCAAGCTGATCAGCGACCTGGTCGATGCCAAGACCAACAAGGTCGTTGCCGAGATCGGGACCAAGATCACACCGCGCCTGATCAAGAAGCTGCAGGATGGCGGCCTGAAGACCCGCTACGTCACCAACGAGGAACTCGCGGGGCAATTCGTCGCCACCGACATCATCGATGAGAAGACGGGTGAGGTCCTGTGCGACGCCGGCGATGAGTTGACTGAAGAACTTCTGGAATCACTCGCCGAGGCCGGCATCAAGGAGCTGACGATACTCGCCATCGATCACGTCAACGTCGGCCCCTATATGCGCAATACCCTGGCCATCGACAAGAATACCAACCGGGAAGAGGCGCTGATCGACATTTACCGGGTGATGCGCCCGGGCGAGCCGCCGACCCTGGAGACGGCGGAGTCCATGTTCTCCGGCCTGTTCTTCGATTCCGAGCGGTACGATCTATCCGCCGTCGGCCGGGTGAAGATGAACTCCCGCCTCAGCCTCGATACCGAGGATACGGTGCGGGTGCTGCGCAAGGCCGACATCTTGGCCATCCTGAAGATCCTGGTGGACCTGAAGGACGGCCGCGGCGAGATCGACGATATCGACCATCTTGGCAACCGCCGGGTGCGCTCGGTTGGCGAGCTGATGGAGAATCAGTATCGGGTCGGCTTGCTGCGCATGGAGCGGGCGATCAAGGAGCGGATGAGCTCGGTCGAGATCGACTCGGTGATGCCGCACGATCTCATCAATGCCAAGCCGGCGGCCGCTGCGGTGCGGGAATTCTTCGGCTCGTCGCAGCTTTCGCAATTCATGGATCAGACGAACCCGCTGTCGGAAATCACTCATAAGCGGCGTCTTTCGGCTCTCGGGCCGGGCGGCCTGACGCGCGAGCGGGCGGGGTTCGAGGTGCGCGACGTGCACCCCACCCACTATGGCCGCATCTGCCCGATCGAGACCCCGGAAGGCCCGAACATCGGTCTCATCAACTCGCTGGCGACCTATGCCCGGGTCAACCAGTACGGCTTCATCGAAAGCCCGTATCGGAAGGTCGAAAAGGGCAAGGTCGGCGACGAGGTGCATTACCTCTCGGCCATGGACGAGGGCCGCTATACTATCGCCCAGGCCAACGCCACGCTCGACCGCAACTTCCGCTTCGTCGACGACTTGGTTTCGTGCCGGCGTGGCGGCGATTACCTGATGGTGCGGCCGGAGGAAATCGATTTCATGGACGTCTCGCCGAAGCAGCTCGTTTCGGTCGCGGCGGCGCTGATCCCGTTCCTCGAGAACGACGACGCCAACCGGGCGCTGATGGGCTCGAACATGCAGCGTCAAGCGGTGCCCCTGCTGAAGTCCGAGGCGCCGTTGGTGGGCACCGGCATGGAGGATACGGTGGCGCGCGATTCCGGCGTTGCCATCGGTGCCCGCCGGTCCGGTATCATCGACCAAGTGGATGCGACCCGTATCGTTATCCGGGTGAGCGAAGAAACCACCACCGGCGAGCAGGCGGTGGATATCTACAACCTGCTGAAGTTCCAGCGCTCGAACCAGAATACCTGCATCAACCAGCGGCCGCTGGTAAAGGTGGGCGACGTGGTGGAACGGGGCGACATCATCGCCGACGGTCCTTCGACCAACCTGGGCGAACTGGCGCTCGGCCGCAACGTGCTGGTCGCCTTCATGCCTTGGCAGGGATACAACTTCGAGGACTCGATCCTCATCTCCGAGCGCATCGCCAAGGAGGATGTGTACACCTCCGTGCATATCGAGGAGTTTGACTGCGTCGCGCGCGACACCAAGCTCGGCAAGGAAGAGATTACCCGCGATATCCCCAACGTAGGGGAAGAGGCGCTCAAGGATCTCGACGACAGCGGTATCATTCGCATCGGGGCCGAGGTCGCGAGCGGAGAC
>JAJFGI010000003.1 GCA_021776215.1 Kiloniellaceae bacterium
CGAGATCGTCCGCGCCGGGATCATGGCCGTCAGCCATGGCCAGACCGAGGCGGCGTTCGCCTTGGGCCTGCGGCGCGCCCAGACCCTGCGCCTGGTGATCATTCCGCAGGCTCTGCGAGTCATCATTCCACCGCTGACGAGCCAGTATCTGAACCTGACCAAGAACTCCTCCCTCGCGGCGGCAATCGCCTACCCGGACATTGTCTTGGTCTTCGCCGGCACGGTCCTCATGCAGACCGGCCAGGCGGTCGAGATCATCGCCATCACCATGGGCTGCTATCTGCTGATCAGCCTTCTCATCTCGGGGTTCATGAACTGGTACAATCAGAAGATGGCATTGGTGGAGCGGTAAGCCATGAGCGAGCGAAGCCAAAGCTACGAAACCGGCCAGCATCCGGATCTGCCGGCGCCGGTGACCTCTACCGGGGTCATCGGCTGGCTCCGGCTGAACCTGTTTGCGACCGTGCCGAACGCCATTCTCACCATCCTGGCCGCGCTTTTCCTGCTGTGGTTCATCCCGCCGATCCTCGACTGGGCCATTTTCAGCGCCGACTGGGCCGGGCAGACGCGCGAGGACTGCAGCCGCGAGGGCGCGTGCTGGGTGTTCATCAAGGTCTGGTTCCGGCAGCTCATGTACGGACGTTATCCGGTCGAGGAGATCTGGCGGATCAATCTCGCCTACGTCATCGCCCTGGCCGCCGGCATTCTTTTGTTCGTGCCCGGCCTGCGCGGCAAGCCGTGGATCGGCCTGTTCCTTCTGGTCGGCTTCCCGATCATCGCCTTCTTTCTGTTCGTCGGCGGCAGTTTCGGGTTGCCCGAGGTCGAAACGCCGCTGTGGGGCGGTCTGTTCCTGACCCTGGTGATTTCGGCCGTCGGTATCGTTGCCTCGCTACCCATGGGCATCCTGCTGGCGCTCGGGCGGCGGTCGAACATGCCCATCGTCCGCGCCTTGTGCGTGACGTTCATCGAGTTCTGGCGCGGCGTGCCGCTGATCACCGTGTTGTTCATGGCCTCGGTCATGTTTCCTCTGTTCCTGCCGGAGGGGATGAATTTCGACAAGCTCATCCGGGCCCTGCTCGGCGTGATGTTCTTTTCGTCGGCGTACATGGCCGAGGTCGTTCGCGGCGGCCTGCAGGCATTGCCAAAGGGGCAGTACGAGGCGGCGCAGGCCTTGGGTCTGAACTACTGGAAGATGATGGGCCTGGTGATTCTGCCGCAGGCCCTGAAGCTGGTCATTCCCGGAATCGTGAACACCTTCATCGGCCTGTTCAAGGATACCACCCTGGTGCTCATCATCGGGTTGTTCGACTTCCTCGGGATGGTCCAGTTGGCCGGCACGAACCCCGATTGGCTGGGCTTTGCCATCGAAGGCTATGTTTTCACGGCGTTCGGATTCTGGATTTTCTGCTTCAGCATGTCGCGCTACAGCCAGCACCTTGAGAAGAAGCTGCACACCGGCCACTAAGCCGGGAAAATTGAGAGATTGGGAGGTCACGCATGTCCATGAACCCGGAAGGTCAGGAGTCGCCCGCGTCGAGATCGCAAATGACGGTCTCCGAGGAAGTGGCCATCCAGATGAACAACGTGCACAAGTGGTACGGCCAGTTCCACGTGCTCAAGGACATCAACCTGACGGTCAACAAGGGCGAGCGCATCGTCATCTGCGGCCCCTCGGGGTCCGGGAAGTCGACCCTGATCCGCTGCATCAACCGCCTGGAGGAACACCAGAAGGGGCAAATCATCGTCGACAACATCGAGCTGACCGGCGATCTCAAGCACATCGAGCTGGTCCGCCGCGAAGTCGGCATGCTCTTCCAGCACTTCAATCTGTTCCCCCACCTGACGGTCATGGAGAATTGCACCCTGGCACCTATCTGGGTGCGCAAGATGCCCAAGGCCGAGGCCGAGGAAGCGGCCATGACATACCTGGAGCGGGTGAAAATACCGGAGCAGGCGGAGAAATATCCCGGCCAACTGTCCGGCGGTCAGCAGCAACGCGTGGCGATCGCCCGCAGCCTCTGCATGAACCCGAAAGTCATGCTCTTCGACGAGCCGACCTCGGCACTCGATCCGGAAATGATCGCCGAGGTGCTGGATGTGATGGTCAACCTGGCGGAATCCGGCATGACCATGCTCTGCGTGACGCACGAGATGGGCTTCGCCCGCAAGGTGGCGAACCGGGTGATCTTCATGGATGGCGGCGAGATCATCGAGCAGAACGAGCCCGAGGAATTCTTTCACAACCCGCAGTCGGAACGCACCAAGCTGTTTCTCAGCCAGATCCTGCATCACTAGGCGTCTCATCGCCCGCGGGCGCCCCAAGCGCCGCCGACAGGCGGCGGGTGATGTGGACCATCAAGTCCGGCGTGCCGCGGTCGAGCCCATAGACCCAGTTCGGGAAGTCCAGCGGCGCCTGCACGGCCCAGATCTCGTCATGGTCGCTTGGCGGCAAAATGCGCGCCGGATCGCCAACCGCGACCCAGCCGATCGGCACCATTGAATGCGGCGCCAGGCGGGTGCGGAGATGGACCGTGGCGTGCACGCGAACTTCCGTACCGCGCCCAAGATGGGCGCCGTGAAAAACCGCCGCCCCGGTGGCGACGAAAACCTGGTCCTCCAACACCGCGCCGGCGACGTGGGCGCAGGGGCCGATAAGGCAATGATCGGCCACCGAGCACGGATGTCGAAAGGTGGCGCGGACCACGGCGTTCTGCATCACGATGCAATTGCGGCCAATCCGAAGTGTGCCACCACCCTCGCCGACGAGGCGCGCCCCATGCATGATGCGGCTGCCGGCACCGATCACCACGTCTCCGCAGACAGAGGCATCGGGGGCCACCCAGGCCAATGGGTCGATCCGGGGATGCTTGGACGTATCCATGGTCACACAGGCCTCTCCCGGGCAGCGGCCTGCCGTTCGAGTTCAGTGGCGCGGGTGCCGATGGGGCAGCTTGGGCCGTCGCACACCCGATGATCGCACAGGCGACAGGTCGTTCGGGCGAACGACCGAGAAACGGTTGCGTCGGCGAGCAGCTTGGCGAGCGTCCGTTCGAAGACGGCCTGGTCTTGCTTGGGCAACCCCGCCAGCAGGCCCTCCAGGGCCTGAAGCCGTGCTGCTTGAAGCGACTGGGCCCGCCGCCGGCCCGTGGAGGTCAGGCGCAGGGGCGTGCGTCGCCCGTTACGGGATTGCCGCTTTACCCAGCCCCGGCGGGCAAGTCCATCCAGGACCCGCGTGGTGGTAGGCTGGGTGATCCCGGCGACGTCCGCGAGTTCGGTGGCCGTAATACCCGGTCGGTAATGCAACGTGAGCAGGAGCGCCGCGGCGCTGCCGGATACATTTCCCAGGACCTGCGCCATGGCGTCGGAGACGAGCAGACCCAAGGCGCCGAGGGTATTGGCATTCGACATATGCATAGCCTATGCAAATAAAGGCGACACGTCAATTGCCAGGCACGTGCGGTCAGCGCGCGACCGTCACGATTCGATGGGGATCAGGCCGCTGAGCCGAGGGTCCGGGTAGGTCTCGATTTCCTGTTTGTAGGGCTTGAAGCCGAACCTTTGATACAGGGCCAACGCCCTGGGATGATCCAGGGTATTGGTGTTCACCCACAGGCGGTCGGGCTCGTAGCTCCAGGCAAGATCGATGGCCGAGGCGAGCAGATAGGCGCCCAAGCCGGCACCGCTGAACCCGGGCATCAGTCCGAAATAGGCCAGCTCGATGTCAGGTTCCCGGCGCCGATCCAGTTCGGCATAGCCTGCCGGTACGCCGTCCACATAGAGGACGTAGATCTCCACCATGTCGTCCTGAATGATGGCGGCAAGCGCCTCGTCGTCGAGCGCCCGCCGCTCGTGCCACATCCATGATTCGCCGATGGTGTTGTAGAGAAAGCGATAGAACGCGACGCTCGGTTGGCGCGCCCGCAGCAGGGCCGCGGCCCGGCGCGACGACAGAGCAGTCGGCGGCAGGGACGGCCGCGCCAGCATCTCCAGATAGGTTACCGTGCACGAGATCGTGGCCGGCGCTGAGTCGGCATCCGCGACCGGCCGGCCATCGTCGGTGAGCCAGCGGCCGAACACGGTGCGCGGCGTCTCTTCATAGCCGATGGCGCGATAGAAGGCGTGCACCCGCTCGTTTCCCTCGCGCACCATGACGTTCATCTTGGGCACGCCCAGACGCGCCAGCCACGCTTCGGCGTGGCGCATCATGAGACGCCCCAGACCACCCTTTTGCGCCGCCGGATCGACGGCAACGTAGTAAGGGTTGCCGCGATGCCCGTCGTGCCCGACGCAGACCGAGGCGACGATCCGGCCGTCCAGCTCGCCGACGAATATCTCGGCGTTGCTCGAGGCCTGCCACAAGGCGATGTCGCGCACCGGGTCGTTGTAGGAGACCAGAAGTCCGCAGCGGTCCCACAGATTGACGAGGGCGGCGCGGTCACCGGCGCGATAGGCGCGGATATGCAGGCCGGATCCGATCGGCTCTGGGTCGACCACGGTCTTAGCGGGCCGGTTTGGCCGCGGCCGGTCCGGTCGCCACCGGCGTATCGCCCGGCTGCCCCCAATCCGCCCATGAGCCGTCGTAGAGCGCCACGTCGGCATGACCGGCCAAGTGCAGGCCGAGGGCCAGGACCCCGGCGGTGATGCCGGAGCCGCAGGTCGTCACCACCGGCTGCGCCATATCGACACCGGCGGCCGCGAACCGGGCGCGCAACTGCTCGGGCGGCAACATGGTCTGAGTCTCGCGGTCGATCAGGTCCGTGAACGGCAGGCTCAGGCTGTCGGGGATGTGGCCGCCGCGCAGGCCAGGTCGCGGTTCCGGTTCCTGGCCGGCGAAGCGACCGGCCGAACGGGCATCGAGCACCTGCTCCCGATGGCTGCGCAGGTTGCCGACTATCTGCTCCCGGTCGCGCGCCATCAGGCTGTTGACCCGCGGGGTGAAATGCCGTTCGCCGACGCGAACCGACCCTTCCTCCACCGGGCGGCCCTCGCGCAGCCACTTGGGCAGGCCGCCGTCGAGCACGGCAACGTCCTCGTGCCCGAAAAACCGAAACGTCCACCAGACCCGTGGCGCGCTCATGATGCCGCGCTGGTCGTAGACGACGATGCGGACACCGTCGCCAAGGCCGAGCTTGCGCACCCGCGAGGAGAACTTCTCGGGCGGCGGCAGCATGTGCGGCAGCGGGTTCGTCGTGTCCGCGATGTCGTCGATATCAAAGAAGACGGCGCCTGGGATGTGCTGCACTTCATATTCGGCGCGGGGATCAAGCCCCTCGTGCGGCAGGTAATAGCTGCCATCGACCACACGCACGTCGGGTGCGTGCAGGTGCTCGGCCAACCACTCGGTGCTTACCAGGGCGTTGCTATTCGGCTCCGACATGATTCTATTCCGCCAAGGCGATGTTGACGCGGCGGTTCTGCCGCCCCTTGTTTTCGATCTTGGTCACGCTTACCGGACCGATTTCGCCGGTGCGCGCGACGTGGGTGCCGCCACATGGCTGCAAATCGACGCCGGCGATCTCCAGCAGGCGGACCTGCCCGGCGCCGGACGGCGGCTTGACCGACATGGTCCGCACCAGTTGCGGATTGGCCGCCAATTCCTCGTCGCCGATCCAGCGCGCCGCCATCGGGTGGTCCTCGGCGATCAGGCGGTTCAAGTTGGCGGTAATGTCGTCCTTGTCCAGGCGCGTATCCGGCAGGTTGAAATCCAACCGGCCCTTGCCGTCGCCGATCTGTCCGCCGGTCACGTCGCCGGAAACCACAGCGCACAGGAGATGCAGGCAGGAATGGATGCGCATATGCCGATGGCGCCGTTCCCAATCGATCTCGGCGGTGACTTTTGTGCCGGGCGCCGGCACGGCGGTGCCGGGTTCCGGAATGTGCACGACGTCGTCATGATCGGCGCCCTTGCGCGTGTCAATGATGCGAATGGGGTCCCCGTCGACCAGGGTCAGAATGCCGGTATCGCCCGGCTGGCCGCCGCCCGTGGGATAAAACACGGTTCGATCGAGGCGGATGCCCTGATCGTCGGCGCTGACCACGGTGGCCTCGCAACTTTTGCGGTAGGCGTCGTCGCGAAAGATCATCTCCATGCTTTAACCTTCCATTGCGGCGGTCGCGTGCTCCAGCCAGCCGGGGACCCGCAGGCCCTTCTGGCGCAGGAACTCGGGGTTGAACAGGCGGCTGGTATAGCGCGTGCCATAATCGCACAGTACGGTGACGATGATATGCCCGGGGCCCAGTTTTTCGGCGAGTCGTGCCGCGCCGGCCAGGTTGACGCCGCTGGACGGGCCGAGGCACAGGCCCTCGTGCTCAAAGATATCGAAGACGTATGGAATGGCCTCGGTATCCGGAATCTGGAACGCCTCGTCGACCGGCGCCCCTTCCATGTTGGCGGTGATGCGGCCCTGGCCAATGCCCTCGGTGATGGAGCTGCCCTCCGCTTTCAGCTCGCCGAACTTGTAGTAGCTGTACAACGCCGCGCCCATGGGATCGGCCAGGCCGATGACGATGTCCGTGTTGCGCTCCTTCAGGTACATGCCGGTGCCGGCCAACGTGCCCCCGGTGCCCACCGCACAGATGAACCCGTCCACCTTGCCGTCCGTCTGCCGCCAGATCTCCGGGCCGGTCGTCTCGTAGTGCCCTTGCCGGTTGGCCACGTTGTCGAACTGGTTGGCCCAGATGGCGCCGTTCGGCTCGCTCTTGGCCAGCTCCTCGGCCAGGCGGCGGGAGACGTGCACGTAGTTCTCCGGGTTCTTATAGGGGACCGCCGGCACCTCGCGCAGCTCGGCACCGCACAGGCGCAGCATGTCCTTCTTTTCCTTGGACTGGGTCTCGGGAATGACGATCAGGGTGCGGTAGCCGCGGGCCCGGCCGACCAGGGCCAGGCCGATGCCCGTGTTGCCGGCGGTGCCCTCGACGATCAGGCCGCCGGGGCGCAGCTGCCCCTTGCGCTCCGCGTCCAGGATGATGGCCAGGGCCGCCCGATCCTTCACGGAACTGCCCGGATTGAGGAATTCGGCCTTGCCCAGGATCTCGCAGCCGGTCTGCTCGGAGAGCCGGCGCAGGCGGATCAGAGGCGTATTTCCTATGGCACCGACGAAGCCGTCTCGAACATCCATGGGACACATATCCGGCAATTGCACCGCTTGGACGCGGGCGGCCGGACCAACCTAGCCGCGATGCCCCGCCGGGTTCAAGATCATGCTCTAACCCCAGGCCCGGCGCAGGCGATCGCGGTTGAGGGCCAGCCACTGCAGGGCGATGACGGCGTTTCCGTTGGTGACCTCGGCCTCGGTAACCCGCGCGAATGCCTCGCTGAACGGCAGCACGAATGCGCGAATATCCTCGTGCTCCTGGTCGAGACCATGCAATCCGCCGATCCCGCTGCTCTCCACGCGGCCGCAGTACAAGGTCTCCTGCTCCGAATCGCCGCCGGGGCTGGACAGGACCCGGGCGATGGGCTCCAGCGCCAGGACTTTGCAACCGGCCTCCTCGACGGCTTCGCGGCAAGCAACGTCCGCGGGTGCCTCGCCCGGCTCCACGATGCCGGCGACGACCTCGATCAGCCAGGGCTCGACACCGGCGGCGTAGGCGCCGACGCGGAACTGCTCGATCAGGACGACGGCATCCTGGGCAGGGTCGTAGGGCAGCACCGCGGCCGCCGGGGGCCGGGCGAAGACCTCGCGCTCCATGGCTTCGCTCCAGGTGCCGTCGAAACGGCGATGGCGGAGCCGGAATTTCTCGATGCGGAAGTATCCACGATAAGGGGTGGTCCGCGAGAGAATCTCCACGCGTGGATCCGCGGGCGGGCGATCGGTCATATATCCGGCTCCAGGTGTTCGGGTGTGCGGGCGCAGGGTAGCGGAGGCGCGTGGCAAACTCACGGCGCCAATTCACGGTCATGTGTCCGCAATAATCGCGTTGGCCGCTTGTGTGACGCCCGGCGTCTGTGGTGCGATCGGGGCGGACAATCAGCGCGGGAAAGGAAGGGGCGGCATGGCGGGCAACAGCGAGAAGCTCATGTTCACCGGGGCGGGCGACGAGACCCTGGCGGCACGCCTCGATCTGCCGAGCGGTGAGGTGCGGGCCTATGCGCTTTTCGCCCACTGTTTCACCTGCACCAAGGACATCTTCGCCGCGGCGCGCATCGCCGGCGGCTTGGCGGCGCAGGGTATTGCGGTCCTGAGCTTCGACTTCACCGGGCTGGGCCACAGCGAGGGTGAGTTCGCCAATACCAACTTCTCCTCCAACGTCGGCGATCTGGTCCGCGCCGCCGACCATCTGCGCGAGACCCGGCAGGCCCCGAAACTGCTGATCGGCCACAGCCTCGGCGGGGCCGCCGTTCTCGCCGCGGCCGCCCGGGTGCCCGAGGCGGTGGCGGTGGCCACCATCGGTGCGCCGGCCGACCCGGGCCACGTGGCGCACCTGATGGCGCCGCACAAGGCGGAGATCGAGCGGACCGGCGAGGCCGAGGTGGTCTTGGCCGGCCGGACCTTCCGCATCAAGAAGCAATTTCTCGACGATATTTCCCAGCACAACCTGGAGGAGGCCGTCCGGCATCTGCGCAAGGCGCTATTGGTGTTTCATGCGCCGCGGGACGAGACCGTGGGGATCGACAACGCCGGCCGCATCTTCGCCGCCGCCAAGCACCCGAAGAGTTTCGTCTCCCTGGACGATGCCGACCATCTGCTCACCCGCCACGCCGATGCGGCGTATGTCGCCGATGTCCTCGCCGCCTGGGCCGGCCGCTACCTCGGGCCAGGCCAGGCGGCGGCGGACGGCAAGACCGATTCAATCAGCGCCGAGCCTGGCACGGTTGTCGTCGAGGAGACGGGGGAAGGGCCCTACGCGCAGCGGATCGCCGCCGGCCGGCATATGCTGCGCGCCGACGAACCGGAGGATGTGGGGGGGTTGGACAGCGGCCCGGGGCCGTATGATTTGCTGCTCGCCGGCCTCGGCGCCTGTACCTCGATGACCCTGCGCATGTACGCCAATCGCAAGGGGTGGCCTCTGGAGCACGTTTCGGTGACCTTGGCGCATGACAAGATCCATGCCCAGGACTGCGCCGATTGCGAGACCAAAGCGGGGCGGGTCGACCGGATCACGCGCCGGCTGGCCGTCGCGGGCGCGCTGGATGCCGATCAAAGGGCAAAACTCCTTGAAATTGCGGATAAATGCCCGGTGCATCGGACCTTGACCAGCGAGGTGAGCATCGTCACGGAAATGGCCGAGAGCGAGAGCGGCTAGGGCGCCACGGGTCCGGTGGCGTCGCATCTGACCAAGCCCTTGTCGCGCGTGTGCAACTAGCGGGTGACGTCGCTAGGTAAAGTTTGCTAGGCTGGGCTTGAACAAAAGCACCGCCCAAATAATGAACGAGCGCGGTTCCGAGTATCGGGTCGCGACAAAAACATGGGGAGACTAGTCAGGGAATTCCGGCCTCGGTCGGACCATTCGGCTGCATTCCGCGCCCGATTGATCATACCCAGAGCCTTGACACCCCATCAGGTGCTTGACGAAAACTCGGATTCTGCGGGTCGAACCTCTTTCTGACCGGAAACGACAGATCGAGCCAACGAGAGAGCCGAAGGCAGCAACGGCCGCGGTTACACAACAAGGAGACGCTTATGAAGAAAGAACTTAAGGACGCGCACGGCAAGCGTATTCATCCATACGTGCCGGAGCTTTGCGAACAACTTCGCGAGGGCAAGGTCGATCGGCGCGAGTTCTTGCGCACCGCGACGCTGCTGGGTGTTTCGGCGGGCGCCGCGTATGGCATGGCCGGCAAGATCCTCGGCACGGAAATGATCTCGCAGCCGGCACAGGCGCAGGAGACACCGAAGCAGGGCGGCAGCTTCAAAGTCTCCATGCAGGTTCAGGAGATGACCGATCCGGCCACGTACGACTGGACACAGAAGTCGAATGTCGCCCGCCATATGACTGAATATCTTACCTTTACCGGCCCCGACAATGTCACCCGGCCGTACCTGGCCGAGGGTTGGGAAGCGTCGGACGATCTGAAGACCTGGACGCTCAAATTGCAGAAGGGTGTCAAGTGGTCGAACGGGGACGACTTCGGCGCCGACGACGTTGTGCACAACTTCACCCGTTGGCTCGATCCCAAGGTTGGTTCCTCGAACGTGGGCCTGTTTGCCTCCATGGTCGACGAGGTCGATACGGGGAAGAAGGACGACAAGGGCAACCCGGTCATGGGTAAGCGCATGACCGAAGGCGCGGTCGAGAAGATTGACGATCACACGGTGCGCTTGAACCTGAATTCGGCCGACCTGGCCATTCCAGAGAACCTCTACAATTACCCAACGGCCATCGTGCATCGCCGCTTCGATGAGGAAGGCGGCGATCTGTCGAAGAATCCGGTGGGCACCGGCCCCTACATGTTGAGCGAGTTCCAGGTCGGCGAGAAGGCGACCCTGCAGCGTCGGCCGGAGAAGTATTGGGGCGACCAGCCGTACCTCGACGAGATCCGCTATATCGATCATGGCGAGGACCGATCCGCTTGGCTGGCCGCCCTGGCCTCCAAGCAGGTCGACGCGTTGTTCGAGGTCGACGTGACCCAGATCGACGTGGTCGAGCGTCTGCCGCACGCGGTGTTGCATCAAGCCGTCACCGCCCAGACGGGCGTGGCGCGCATGCAGCGCACGCAGGCACCGTTCGACAACATCAACCTGCGACGGGCGATCATGGCCTGCATGGACCATCAGAAGCTTCTCGACCTGGCGCACCGCGGCAAGGGCGCTCCGGGGGAGAATCACCATGTGGCGCAAATCCATCCGGAGTACGCCAAGCTACCGCCGCTCAAGCAGGACTATGATCTGGCCAAGAAGCTGTTGAATGACGCCGGCTACAAGGACGGTGTGACGCTGTCCGTCAATGTGGGCGACGCCACGGGTTCCTGGGAGACCGACACCATGCAGGCGTTGAAGCAGCAGTTGGAGCCGTCCGGCATCAACCTGCAGCTCAACAAAATGCCACAAACCCAGTACTGGGAGGTTTGGACCAAGGCGCCGTTCAGCTTCACCGGCTGGACCCATCGCCCGCTCGGTGTGATGGTTCTCAACCTCGCCTACCGTACCGGTGTGCCGTGGAACGAGTCCAACTACTCCAATCCGGAGTTCGACAAGGCCCTGGATGTGGCCAGTTCCCTTCTCGACGTCGAGGAACGGCGCAAGGCCATGGTCACGGCGGAAAAGATCCTGCAAGACGACGCGATCATCGCGCAGCCGTTGTGGCGCGCCGTGTTCACGGCGACCGACAAGCGGGTCAAGGGCTTCCGCAAGCATCCGACGAACTACGATCAGTTCAACAAGGTGTGGCTCGCCTAGAACTTGTTAGTGTGCCGCGGGGATCGGTGCCGGTCCCCGCGGCCGCAAGCCGGCAATAGCGGCATATAAGACCGTCCACCCGGGAGGGAGGAGAGTACACCGTCCATGCTCGTCTTTATCGTCAGACGGCTGGGCACCATGATTTTGACGATGGTCGTCGTCTCGATCCTGTTGTTCTTGTTGCTCGAGATCAATTCGGCCAGCGTCGCGATCAAGGTACTCGGGCCCTATACTTCCGAAGAGCAGCGCAATCTCTGGCTGGAAGCGCACGGCTATTTCCGTCCCATTCATATTCGCTATTTCGACTGGTTAGGTAATTTCATCGTCGGCAATTTCGGCGATTCCATTCGCTTCAAGGTGCCGGTGGGCGAGATCCTGTGGCCGCGTCTCGCGAACACCGGAATCCTCGGCTTGGCGGCGATGGCGGTGGTCATTCCGCTCTCCCTGACCCTGGGCGTGCTGGCAGGGATGCGGGAAGGCTCAAAGTTGGACCGGGTGATTTCGGTCGGTTCCATCGTGACTACCTCGATCCCGGAATTTGCCAGCGCCGTGCTGCTGTCCGCGATCTTCGTCTACTACCTGGACCTGCTTCCCGGCACCAGCAGCATGAGCGACGGGTTCAGCCCGGTGCAGCTGATTCTGCCGGCGATGGTGCTCATCCTTTACGATTTCGGCTATGTGACACGGATGACCCGGGCGTCGATGGCCGAGGTTATGACCACACATTATGTCCGCACCGCCGTGCTCAAGGGCCTGCCCTACCGGGCGGTGATAATGCGCCATGCGCTGCGCAACGCTCTGATCGCGCCGTTCACGGTTATCATGCTGCAGATCAATTGGCTGCTATCGGGCGTTATCGTGGTGGAGTTCGCCTTTGCCTATAAGGGCTTCGGCGCCCTGCTGCTGGAGGCCTCGTTGAACCAGGATCTCTACATGATCGAGGCCTGCGCCATGGTGGCCGTCTTTGTCGCGGTGATTACGCAGATGGTGGCCGATATTGGGTACACCTACCTGAACCCGCGTATCCGGTTCGCCTGAGGGAGATTGCGCCGTGGCCGAGCAAGTCCTGTCCATCCCCCCTCGCGAATCGCCGGTATGGCGGATGTTCAAGAGCCTGGCTCTTATCCGCGAGAGCGTGGTGGGGATGGTCGGTTTGGCGCTCATCGTGTTTTGGGTTCTTGTCGCCGTGTTCGCCAACGTGCTCGCGCCGTTCCCGCCGAACGCGACGATCATGCCCATGGCGATGCCCGGGACCGTCGGCCCGGATGGAAGCGTCTTTTGGTTGGGAACCGACCACATTGGCCGGGATATCCTGTCGCGCATCATCTACGGCTCGCGACGGGTTTTGATCTTCGCGCCGGTGGCGACGTTCTGCGCCTATGCGTTGGGTACCCCCATGGGGTTGGCGGCCGGGTATCGGCGCGGCATGACCGACGACGTCCTCTCGTTCATCGCCAATATTATTCTGTCGTTTCCGGTCCTGGTGCTCTACGTCATCATCATCGCGACCGTGGGCGCCTCGGCGATCAATATTCTGGTGGCGGTGACGTTCGCATCCGCGCCTGGCATTTTCCGCATTGTCCGTGGCCTCGCATTGGATTTGCGCAACCGCGAATACGTCTACGCGGCCGAGACGCGGGGCGAATCACCATGGCGGATCATGTTGGTGGAGATTTTGCCGAATGCGCGCGGGCCCCTGATCGTCGATGCCTGCCTGCGCTTGGGCTATGTGATCATCACCATCGGTGTCCTCGGCTTCCTTGGCCTCGGCTTGCCGCCGCCGGATCCGGATTGGGGCGGTATGATCAATGAAACGCGGGCCTTGGCGACGTCGTTCCCGCACATGACGATCTATCCGGTTATCGCGATTTCGTCGTTGGTTCTCGGCTTCAATTTGCTCGCCGACGGGCTGCGCGAAGTTTCGCTACGCGATTAGGTAGGGTGCAATGACGGGTAACGGCAGCGGCAGGCACGGCGACTACGAGGGGCCGATCCTCGAATGTAAGAATCTCTCGATCTCGTATTTCACCCGCGCCGGGGAGATACCGGCGGTCGTCGATTTCAATCTTACTTTGAACCAGGGCGACAGTGTCGGCTTGGTCGGCGAGTCCGGCTGCGGCAAGTCGACCGTGGCCATGGCGATCATGCAGTACCTGGGCAACAACGGCGGCATCGTCGGCGGCCAGGTCCTCTACAAGGGCCGCGATCTGGCGACCCTGAGCGAGGAGGAGCTGCGCCAGCTTCGCGGCAACGAAATCGCCATGGTCTATCAGGAACCCATGGCCTCGCTCAATCCGAGCATGACGCTGGGGCGCCAACTCATGGAGGTCCCGCTTTACCACGATGACGTGAACGAGGAGGAGGCGGCCAAACGGGCGAGGAAGATCCTGGCCGATGTGGATCTGCCGGATCCGGACCGGGTGATGGCCTCGTATCCGCACCAGATTTCCGGCGGCCAGCAGCAGCGGGTGGTGATCGCCATGGCGCTGCTGTCGAACCCGACCTTGCTGCTCCTCGACGAGCCGACCACCGCCCTGGATGTCACGGTGGAGGCGGGCATCATCGAGCTGATTGCCGAGATCGCCAAGAAATTCAACACCTCGATGATCTACATCTCGCACAACCTGGGCCTGATCCTGGCGACGTGCGATCGGGTGAACGTGATGTATTCGGGGGTGGTGGTCGAGGAGGGCAAGGTCAAGGTGGTCTTCGACCACATGCGTCATCCGTATACCAAGGGCCTGTTCAACGCGATCCCTTTGCCGGGTGCCGACAAGACGGTGCGGCCGCTGGTCCCCATCCGCGGCCAGTTGCCGTTACCGCACGAGCGGCCGCCGGGCTGCTATTTCGGTCCTCGCTGCGACTTCTTCCAGGCCGGCCGATGCGATGTCCCGACCCACGGATCGACGATCGCCATGCGGCCGGTCGACGGCAAGCCCGGACACGTGGTGCGCTGCGTGCGTTGGGACGAGATCGACTGGGACGCGCACATGCCCGAGGGCGTTTCCGGCGAATCGATATCGATGGGCGACGAAGTGCTCAGCGTGTCGAATATGCGTAAGTATTACGAGCTCCACGATAATTCGATTGCCGCTCTGATCAAGGGCAAGCGGGTCCGCTACGTGAAGGCGAACGAGAGCATCAGCTTCATCGCCCACGAGAGCGAGACCGTGGCCATCGTCGGCGAGTCGGGGTGCGGCAAGTCGACGTTCGCCAAGGTCCTGATGGGGCTGGAGACGGCGACCGACGGTGAGGTTCTGTTCAATGGCCAGGACATCTCGAACCAGCCGGTCCAGAAGCGCTCGCCCGCGCAGATCGGCTCCGTGCAGATGATCTTCCAAAACCCGTTCGATACGCTCAATCCCAGCCATTCCGTGGGCTCGCAATTGGCCCGCGTGATCAAGAAGTTCGGTGTCGAGACGAACAAGAACCGAATCGAGCAGCGGGTGATGGAGCTTCTCGATCTGGTCAAATTGCCGCGGGATTTCGCCCGCCGCCGGCCGCGCCAGCTCTCCGGTGGGCAAAAACAGCGCGTCGGGATCGCCCGAGCGTTCGCCGGCAACCCCGCCATGGTGGTGGCGGACGAGCCGGTGTCGGCGCTGGATGTTTCCGTGCAGGCGGCGGTCACCGGGCTGCTAATGGATATCCAGCGCGAGTTCCGCACGACGTTGCTGTTCATCAGCCATGATTTGAGCCTGGTCCGCTATCTGGCGGATCGCGTGGTGGTGATGTATCTGGGCAGCATCATGGAGCAGGGCACCACCGACGAGGTCTTCGCGCCGCCCTATCACCCGTACACCGAGGCGCTGTTGTCGGCGGTGCCCATCGCCGATACCTCCATCGAGAAGAAACGCATCATCCTCGAGGGCAATCTGCCGAGTGTCATGAACCCGCCCAAGGGCTGCCCGTTTCACACCCGGTGTCCACGCAAGATCGGCCGGATCTGTGAGACCGAGACGCCGCCGTTCGCGGAGGACAGCGAGGGCCACGTCATTTTCTGTCATATCCCGCTGGAAGAGCTGCGCAAGGTCGAGCCGGTGATCGTGCAGGCCGACACCGCCTCCGACCAGCCGGCGGCGGAGTAGGCGATCAGGCGACCGCAACCGGCCGGCTGGCGGAGGGATAAATTGTCCGTGCCCCGCTTCCGTATTTGGCCCATTCACCTGCTGGTCCTATCGCTCTTCCTGGCAATGGCTCCGGCAGCGCGCCTTGGCGCGGCCGAGCCGGTGGAGTGCTGGCGCGGCTGGGGCTATCGGGTGGACAAAGTGACCCGGACTTACACGAGCGAGGAGTTGCTATTGGCCACCAAGGGTCCGGCCGATTGGCGGCCGGGGCGGCAGGTCGTCCTCTATACGCTCGACCGGGCGACCGGCCAAATCGACCCGGAGGCGCCGCCCATCGTCATCGTTTCGATCAACCCGAGGTCGTACTACCGGAATAATCTCAACTATGTGGACGGCGAAGGCGAGATCGTGGGGAGCGCGGACAATCTGGTCTTCGGCCTGAGCCACGTGCCGCTACCGACGGCGGCGATCGAGGACCTCTACAAATACAACGTTTGGGCGTGCGGTCTCGAAGGCGCCGCGAAATAACCCGGTCGTTACCGATCACCACCGAGGCACAAATGGGCGCTGTCTTAGCCCCATCTTAAGGTCCGTCATGCTTGGATGAGTCGTTCGCCAACGCAGTGCCGAAATGCTTAAGCAGAAACGGTACGGCCAGGAAAGGCCCAGCAAGATGGATCCGATCTATATCCTTACCGGGCTCGGCACTGTCGTCGCGGCGATTGCCGGTCTCGTCATCACCTGTCGTCTCGAGCGTCGTGCCCTGGCCGCCCGCCGCGCGCGGAAAGAAACGCAGACCGCGGCACGTCGCACCGACGGCCGACCGGTCGCCACCTGATAGACCCCGTCGGACGGCTGCCGAGGGTCTAACCTAGTCGAATAATGCGTTGATATCGGACTGGGAAATGCCCTTGCCCGAGAGCTGTGGCCCGTTCATCAGTGCCTTTTCGCCGGAGGAGGACTCGTCCTCGGTGACCGGCAAGTCGGCGAAGGCCTCGATGCCCCAGATCTCGATCATGGACAGGATACGCTGTTCAATGAACCTGATGGTCTTGATGACCTTGGTCGTGCGCTGGCCGGTTATGTCTTGGAAGTTGCAGGCCTCGAAGATCTTGATGATCTGGCCGGCGATCAGTTCAGTCATCCCCTGGAGATCTTCATCGTCCGGATAGCGGCCGGAAATGGTCCGAATCTGACCCTCAATAGCCTCGGCGGAGGCCAGGATATCATTGGTGGAGGTCTCCGCCGCGAGGACGATGGCATCCAGTTCGTTGGTCGCGGCCAGCATCCGGTCATCTTCGGACATCGGATGTTTGATCGAGGCGATCTCTTCCTTGGCCTGGGTAATGATGCGGACCATCTGGGCGATCTCGATACGGACCTCCTTGCCCTCCCGCGACCCATCGGAGCCGCCACGCCCAATGCCGTCCATATCACCGCGCAGGGCGGCGACGTCATCCTTCACCTCTTGAATGGCCGCCAGCAATGCGACCATGCCGCCGTCCGGGCGGCCATCCGCACTTTTGGCCCCAAGGTGGCGCAAGCGGTCCTGCCGCTCGGCGCTGAATTCCCGAACCGGCTGTCGTTGCGGCATAACATCCCTTTCGAGGCGCATTAACTGAGAATACAACCTGGGCGAGCAGAGCTCAGGTTATAGATACGTGGCAGATATTAAGAACCCGTAAGCCGGCGCAATTGGGGGGCCGGTCTGAGAGGTTGCCGAGGACCGCCGCGGGGTCCCCCCGGCCGGGCCGTCAGTTGATTTCCCAGGCGCCGTCGCCGGCCTTGCACGCGCGTAGTTCGGCCCGGGCGCGCTGGCCTTTGCCGGTGGTCACGTCATAGGCCAGATTGCGGCAGGGTGTCGCGGCCAGGAAGGTGATGTCACCGGCGGGCTTTACTTCGCCGTCGGGCGGCGGCGCCGTCACTTCGCGCAGCTCCGGCGCCGGCGCCGCGCCGGCGGAGGACGCCGGGGCCACCAAAGGCTCGTAGACATAGCCCACCATGTCGCGGCCCTTGGCAACGAGGATCCAGCCCCGACCGTGAGAGCGGCCGACGGCGGTAAAGCGTTCACCGGGCGCCAGCCGGCCCACGATCCGGTTCTCCATGCCCGGAGCGCTCCGCAGATTGGAGTTGTACCGGGATTCGTAGGTGCTGCCGATGACCTCCAGGTCCACGGGGCGGGCGACGCCTTTTTTCAGGGTGGCTGTCACCTGCCGCTTCTCGAGCACCGGATCGCCGGGGATGAAGACGGCCTGCACGCCGGTGGCCGGGTTGCGCCATTCGACCGCCTTTCCCGCCATGCCCTGGTCGAGGGCCTTGGCGCCTTCACGGTCTATGGCCTCGGCGTCGGCCGCGGCCAGCTCGTCCATCTGTCGGGCGAAATACCCCTGGGCGTCGTCTCCCGTTTGATCCGAGGTCGTTAGGGTGCCCTTGGCCGAACGGAACCAGGAATCCATCGCCGTTGACGTCGAGGTCGCCGCCTCGCCGATGGCCTCGCAAGCGGCGAGGGCGCCGGCGAGAAGGGCCACTGCTGACAATTTGGCTAACATCCGTGGCATCGAAAATCTCCCGTCATATGGACACGTTGGAACAGCAGCCCGCCATCGGCACGGGACAAATCGGTCGGGCAAGTCGCTGCGCGCCGGTTGCTTGCTCGGTTGCTGCATTTGAGGGCAATTCTTTGAGTTGCCGCTAAATAATTCGTTAAGTGCGGCAGAGGCGACCAGCCTCGGAACATCCGACTTAAAGACTGCATTCCCGACAACCATGGCGCGAGAAATCCGTAAATACATACAATATACTGCACAATATCTTTCTAATAATATTTACAAAACGTAAACAAGGTGCGCTGTGATAACTTTATGTCACGAGTAATAGATTTGCATCAGAGCGTATGTACTATGGTATAATCCGTTGTTGATTGGGCGTCGTTATATAAAAGACAAGACAACGACGAGGTAACGCGATGCAGGATACGCAATTCCTCACGGCAGGTTTCGGTCCAAACCGACGGATTTTCCGGCGCCGGGAACGGGTGCGCCGCCGCCGGATCGTGGCGGTGGTCCTGGCGGGCGTGAGCTTGGTGGCCTGGGCGGCTTTGGCCGGCTCGACATATACCGCCTTGTAGAGATCGGACCGCGACGACAGGGCCGGCGATGGACGTGGCGCGGGACGCCGCTTGATCGCCGAAACAACGGAAGCAGGGAAACAGAGGCATGTTCGAGGGATTGCGCGACTGGCGGTCCAACCGAGATCAAGAGGCGCAGGACGCGGCGATTGCGACAGCCGCCAATCTTTTGGCGCGCCGGCACACGCGGCAGGCCGGCCTGCCCCTAGAGACAGCCGGACGGTCGGCGGAAACCGGAAGCGCCAAGCCCAAGGCGACGGTGGCCACCCAGCTCGGCATGGTGGCGCGGAACGCGTCGAGCGTGTACGGCCCGGTTAAGCCCGAGGGACCGGGGAACCGGGAGGCGACAAACAAATCCGACGCGGGCCAGACGCTGACGGTCGGTGCCGGTATTCAGCTCACGGGCGAGATCACGAACTGCCAGACGCTGATTGTCGAAGGCCACGTCGAAGGCTCCGCCAAGAGCGGGGTTCTGCAGATCGCGGACGGCGGCGCCTTCGCCGGCGAGGCGGAGATCGATATCGTCGTCGTCAGCGGAAAGTTCGACGGCACATTGACGGCTGCCGAGCGGCTGGTGATTCGGTCGAGCGGCCGAGTCTCGGGCACCATTCGCTATGCCGCCATCGCCATCGAGGCCGGCGGGCGGATTTCCGGCGACATCCAGGTCATCGAGGGCAAGGCCGCATCCACGGCATACCCGGCGGACGTGGAACCCGCACCGGCGGACCGGGCGCCGCAGTCCGGCCCGGAGGATCGGGCGGAGATGGCGTCGTAGCCAGGTAAAGCGCGGCCAGGGGAGCCGACCATGGGCCGCGCAGTCTACCGTCTCGCATACGGCCCGGTCGTGAAGTAGAAGTAAACCAATAACATATCGACGGTTGCACCGTCGGCGGACAGGGGCAACAACAGCCGTTTGGCCTCGTAGGTCATGTTGTTCGAGTGATTGAGAAACGGCTCCAGGGTCAGGTGGGGCGTGCCGTCGTCGACCACTGAATCGTACTGTTCCATCACGCCCGGGTTGTCTTGAAAGAAGTCAACGTCGTCAAAGAATTGGCCGGTGCGATTCTCGGCGCTGGCTTCGACGATGCACGAGCCGACCAGGCGGTAGCGGTATCGTCTCGGTTGGTGCAGGACGTCGACGAGCATGAGGTTGGGCAGATGTCGGGGCATCTGCGTCGGATCCATGTCCTTGCGCGCCGGCATGCCACGCCCACCGCGTAGTGAATCCCAGTAATCGTAGATCTGCAGCAGCACCGCCTCGGTAAGCTGCTCTCGAAACCCGGACATCCGCCTATCCTCGCGCCGCGACGTTGCCTCGGCCGAACGGGCACCGTTGCCGGCCCGGGCCGATCTGGCCGGACTATATCCTAGTCCTCGCGGGCTATATAGGATTCCATGGAATGGTTAGGCGACCTCGTCCCGGTCATCAAGGAACTATTGCGCACCCGGGACCGCGACGTCGGTGCCGTCCGGATGCATCGCGACGCGGGTCGTCGCCGGACCATAAATGCTGGTGATCCCGGCAATATCCCCATCGGACAGATCGATCATATGTTCCTGATAGGCGTAAGCCATGAGCGGCCCGGTTCGGCCCGGGTGATCCAGACCCAACGTGTGGCCGATCTCGTGGGCAACGACATAGGGCAGGGAATAGGTGTCGCTGGCGCCGTCCGGCTCGAGGGTCCAGGGCGCCAGCGGATTTAGACAGATGCTGGCGCCGGAGATGATGGCGTCGGGACCTGGCGCGGCGGTATCCACTCGAACGTCGGCAAAGGCAATGCCGCGCGGCGTTACCTGGGCCCCGATCAGTATATCCGCGGCGCCGGGGTCTCTGACTTCGCGAAACTGCAGGTTGGCCGCTTTGGTCCAGATCCGGAAGGCGGCGGCGACGTCCTCGCGCAGCCGGCCGACGGGAATGGCGGCGTTTTCCGCCAATTGGTCGAGCCCGGTCATGGTCTGGCAGTTGCGGGCTCCCGCGACGGCGGTCGGCCCATTCAGAAATGCGTAGGTCAGGTGCAGGGACGCGTCTGCGTTGTCGTGCTGCCAACGCACGGGACGGCCGTCGAATAAAAGCAAGGAGAACCCGCCGGCGTGTGCCACGCCGCCAAACAGGACCAATGTGGCGAAAATGCCGGGCCGCAAGAACTTGAAGGTCACGTCGGTATTCCCCCCGAATGCCTCACGAAACTCGAGGAACTCTTTCAAACGAGGATGAAGAAATTGCTAAACGCCCGGCGGCACAGGCCGGTGAGCCGGAGGACCTTGTCCCCAGCTCTCACAATTGCAGGTGGAACCAAAGCCACGTGATCGCGTTTCTGGTTCTATGGGGGCCGGTACCGGGAAGCGGTAGCCAAGCGCCCTTGTAATTGTCGACAGCAGCACTACGCATGGAGAGCGATTATGAAGCGATTCGCCCTATCGACCAGCGTTCTTCTGGCCCTGGCCAGCAGCGGCGCTGCCCTGGCGGCCGGTGATACCGTCACCAACCAGCCGATCCAGCTTACCCAAACGAAACAGCCGGACGGGACCACCAGCGGTTCCGGCGCGGCGACAACCGGTTCGTCCGCCGGGGCGCAGACGAGCGAGCCTTCCGCCACCACGTCCGGGAGCACCAAGTCTTCGACGCAGTCCAGTGGCGCCG
Organism: Kiloniellaceae bacterium; assembly: GCA_021776215.1. Lineage (GTDB taxonomy): Bacteria > Pseudomonadota > Alphaproteobacteria > Kiloniellales > J153 > JAJFGI01. Next base: position 21,172 of record JAJFGI010000003.1, read on the forward strand.
CCGGCACCACCAGCACCTCCGGGACCGCGACAACGGGTTCGTCCGCCGGGTCGCAGACGACCGAGCCCTCCGCCACCACGGCCGGGAGCACCAAGTCTTCGACTCAGCCCAGTGGCGCCACCGGCACCACCAGCGGCACCGAGACGAACACCTCCGGTACGACCACCGCACCGGCGGCAAGCCAGCCGACCGGAACGGCGGGGACGACCGAGCCGACGGCCATGGACAAGGCCAAGACGGCGGACACGCGGATGGACAATCCGCTCTATCAGCGGCGCGCCGAGGAGATCATCGGCAAGGACGTCGTCAATGCTGAGGGCGACGAGGTCGGCGAAATCGACGACCTGGTCCTGGACCAGGAGAACAAGGTTGTCTACGCCATCGTGTCGGCCGGCGGCTTTCTCGGCATCGGCGAAAAGAAGGTCGCCGTGAATTTCGACGAGCTGAGCATGGTCGGTGAGGACGAGATCCGCATTTCGGACCAGGCGGCCGCCCGCCTGAAGGATGCACCGGCGTACAACAAGGAGTTGGGCTACCAGCCGGTCGCCCGGGACCGCCCCCTCCTGCCGGAAGGCGGTACTCAGTAAAATCGGTCCAGACGATCGGGCCGTAACCGACGACCAAGGGGCGGGCGTTCGCAGGCGTGACGTGCGAGCCCGCCCCCGCAAGACCGAAGCCCGGCTGGCGGCGCCTCTGCCGCTTGCCGGGCTTCTCTATTTCGCCGGCTCCAGGGATTGGCGGCCTTTTCCGGTGGCGCCCATCTGGAGCGTTTGACGCTCCGCTACTTCGCAGGGAGAGTCCCAAAGTAAAACAAGGGTCTAATCGTTTCCGATTAGACCCTTGTCTGAATTGGCTCCGCGGGCAGGACTCGAACCTGCGACATGGTGGTTAACAGCCACCCGCTCTACCAACTGAGCTACCGCGGATCAGGGCCCGCCGACCGCCGCT
>JAJFGI010000021.1 GCA_021776215.1 Kiloniellaceae bacterium
TAGGGGGCATTGCGCGCCACGTGGTAGCCGAGCTCGCGAAGCTGCCGCTCGACCGCATCGATGATTGCCGGGGCGCACGCGGTGCCATGGCAGTCGCCCAGGACGAAATCCATCCGATTTCGCCCGGGGTCCCGATCCATCGGGCCGCCGACCGACGGCATGGAGTGGCAATCGACCAGAAGGCAAGAGCCGAAGGCCGCGCGGGTCTGCTCGACCAGGCCCTGCAGGCTGCGGTGGTAGGGCCAGTAGTGGCGGCGAATACGCTGCAGCGCCTCGGCCGCCAACAGCTTGCCCCGGTAGATGTCGGCGCCGTTGGCGACGACCCGCGCGATCGTGCCCAGCCCCACGGCGACCCGGGGCGATCCGGTGTTGGCATAGGCCGGAAGCCGGTCCGCGAACATGCTTTGATCCAGCTCGAAGGGCTCGCGGTTAGGGTCCACGTAAGCACGCGGAAAAAGGGCGCGGATCAGCGGCGCCCCGAGCTTTGGCGCGGCGCTGAACAGCTCGTCGACGAAGCTGTCCTCCGACCGGCGCAGGGTCACCGGGTCAAGCCGCGAGGCGGCCACGAAGTCCGCCGGATAGTCGCAGCCGCTGTGCGGCGAGGCGAAGACCAGCGGCACGGTCTGGCGCTCGGGGGCGATGACTTCGTGGGATTTCCCCGACAGATCCGGGGCGGCGTCCAGTTTCATGGCAGGTGCGCTATCCATCGTCCTTCGTGTTTAGAAGAAAGCCGGCGGCCTGTCATCGTCCATCTTGTCCCTCGGCCTCGTGAAGATCGGTCGGGGGTCCGACGGGGAGGCGGAGCCGATCCGGCGTTAAGTACTATTTTAGATAAAGATTCATAGGGTATAGTCCACCGTCGGGAGCGCGCTGGCGATACCGCCGGCGATCGTCGCTCGGACCAACACGTAGGGAAAGATGGCGCAAATCCTGCTCGCCGAAGACGACGAGAGCATGCGCGAGTTCTTGGCCAAGGCCTTGCGCCGGGCCGGGCATGAGGTCGTCCCCGTGGGCGATGGCCTGGATGCGCTGTCGCAGATCGGCGAAACGCCTTTCGATCTCCTGCTCGCGGACGTGGTCATGCCCGGCCTCGACGGGATCGAGCTGGCCCGCCGCGCCGCCAAGCAGCAGCCGGGCATTAAGGTTATGTTCATCACCGGTTTCGCCGCCGTGGCCCTGCGCGCCCGCGAGCAGAGCCCGCGCGAGACCCGGGTGCTCTCCAAGCCCTTTCACCTGCGCGATCTGGTCGATCAGGTCGACGTCATGCTGCAGGCCTAAGGCGCCGGGGAATCCCCGCGGGGCCAGGCTTGCCAAAATCCGACGATGGTGCTAATTCGCCAACACCTTGCAGGTGTCGCCCGGCTCGCCGGGTCGCAGCGCCGCGGGGGCGCATAGCTCAGCGGGAGAGCGCCACGTTGACATCGTGGAGGTCCCTGGTTCAATCCCAGGTGCGCCCACCATCCCGACCGGCAGGCAAGATGCGGTGGTGGCGCCCCTACGCCGCCGCGGCAGCGTTTTCCGCCAACAGCTCGTAGTAGATCCGGTCGGCCAAGGTCGGGCAGGAGATGGTCTTCGTTTGCAGCGGGTCGTCGACGTTGACCAACAGGGCGTGGGGAATAGGCGTTGTTCCCGCCTTGATGGCGCCGACTTTCCAGACCGACGGCCGGTAACGCAACCCCACCCGCTGTACATACCGCTGCCCCGCCTGGACATTGAAACGCTGTGTCATCGCTGAATCCACCTCTGCCGAGACAAAAGACTGATTTCATCAACCATTCCCATAACTTGGTTAATAATTAACTTAGCTCGCCCGGCCGCCGTCGCAGTCGTCGGCCGTGCCGCATACAATCGCATGCGTTGCGGTCGAATTTCGCCTGTTGGAAGGGGGTTAGGCGGCAAAGATAGGTCAATTAACGACAACTTTACCGCAAAAGTATTAGGTGGTCAGGTGGGGTTCAGGTCGAGCGGACTGGCCGCCCCGACCCGTCGATTACCTCCGAGGGGGCCCCATGGCCGGCGCCGCAAGCGCGAAAGCCCAGCCCACCGACCCAAGCGCCAAGATCTCGTTTCGCGAGCGGTTCATGGCGTGGTGGGAGGGTTACGAGCCGGGCCGTGCCAGGGCGCGGCCTGAGGCGCCCAAACCAACCCATGAAGTTCGCTACGAGACGGAGCAGCAAAGGTGGGAAACCACGCGCCTGCGCCTGGTCCAGGAGGTCTGGGGCGAAGGGTTTTCCAGTCCCGGGGGCGCCGAGTACGTCATGAACATGGTCAAGTTCTTCGGCCTCGATCCGGCCATGAGCGTCCTCGATCTGGGGGCCGGCCTGGGCGGCGCGACACGGACCATGTGCGAGAACTTCGGTGTCTGGGTGAACGGCTTCGAGGTCGATCCGGGGCTGGCCGAAGCGGCCAACGCCCTCTCGCACATGGCCGGCATGGGCAAACGGGCCTCTGTATCCACCTTCGACCCGGAGACCTTCACGCTGAAGGCGAAGTCCGCCGACTGTGTGTTCTCCAAGGAATTTCTGTTTACCGTCAAAGACAAGAAGGAATTCCTGGGCAACATAGAGGCGATCATGAAAGCCCGTGGCCAATTGCTGTTCACGGACTACATCCTCGCCGAGCCGCATCTGCGGAGTGCCAATCTCGATGGCTGGATCGATTTCGAGCCGAATGGAGCTCACCCTTGGGCCGAAGAGGACTACCGGCAGGTTCTGGGGGAGTTGCACCTGGACATTCGGGTCATGGAGGATACCACCGACAGCTTCCAGAAAATGGTTACCAGCAGTTGGGCCGCCTTCGTCCAGAGGGCGCAGACCGGCGGGTTGTCGCCCGAGATGTATCCGGCGCTCGGCAACGAGGTAGAACTCTGGGCCCGCCGCATGCAGGCGATCGAGTCCGGTGACCTCAAGGTCTGCCGGATGCACGTACTCAAGCGCGATACCGACCGGTTGATGGCCGATTGGTAGGATCGCGCGGCAGGAGTTGACAGCCCCCGCGCTGTTGCCTATTTTCCGGGCCTTCCCGGCGCCAAGGATCGAGATATGAAAGTCGTCAATTCGCTTAAATCCGCCAAGACGCGGGAGAAGAACTGTCGCATCGTGCGCCGGCGCGGCCGGGTTTACGTCATTAACAAGAAAAACCCGCGCTTCAAGGCCCGGCAGGGCTAGCTCGCCCGACGAGGCCGCCGGTCAAGGCATCCCGCGCCCGTCCGCTCATCGGCGGTCGTGACTTCGCGATTCATGGTATCCTATTATTTGCATCCGGCGCCGCGTTGCCTGCGGTCCGGTTTCAAGCCGTGAAGGGAACGCTGCGATGTTGCGTATGCCCGAGCCAGATCAAGCGGTCGTTAGCCGGCGCGAGGCCATCGCCGAGGCGCTGCGGGCCATCGTGCCCGGCGAGGGAGTCATCGTCGACGAGGCGGCCCTGCGCGCCTACGAAAGCGACGGTCTGACTGCTTATCGGCAGCCGCCGCTCATCGCCGTGCTGCCGCAGACCACCGAGCAAGTCTCCGAGGTCCTGCGCTACTGCCACGAAAATCACATCAAGGTGGTGCCGCGCGGCGCCGGCACGTCGCTTTCCGGCGGCGCCTTGCCGTTGGCCGACGGCATTTTGCTGGGCCTGGGCAAATTCAACCGCATCCTGGACGTGGACTTTGCCAACCGCTGCGTCGTGGCGCAGCCGGGGGTGACCAACCTGGGCATCACCGACGCGGTGGCGCGCGCCGGGTTCTATTACGCGCCCGATCCGTCGAGCCAGATCGCTTGCTCCGTGGGCGGCAACGTGGCGGAAAATTCCGGCGGCGTGCATTGCCTGAAATACGGTCTGACCACAAACAATGTCCTCGGCTTGGAGATCGTCCTCATCGACGGCACGATCCTGCGGGTCGGCGGCAAGCATCTGGATGCCGGTGGCTACGATATCCTGGGCCTGATGACCGGATCCGAGGGGCTGCTTGGCGTGGTCACCGAGGTGACGTTGCGCATTCTCAAATCGCCGGAAACGGCGCGCGCCCTGCTGCTCGGATTTCCCAGCAGCGAGCAGGCCGGTGACTGTGTCGCCGCCGTGATCGGCGCGGGGATCATCGCCGGCGGTATGGAGATGATGGACCGACCGGCCATCCACGCCGCCGAGGACTTTGTGCACGCCGGCTATCCGCTCGATGTGGAAGCGCTACTGATTGTCGAGTTGGATGGTCCCAAGGCCGAAGTCGATCACCTCATCGAGCAGGTCTCCGCCATCGCCAAGGCAAGCGGCGCCGTGACCAGCCGGGCGAGCACCAGCGAGGAGGAGCGGCTGACCTTCTGGGCCGGGCGCAAGGCGGCCTTCCCGGCGGTCGGCCGAATCTCCCCGGACTACTACTGCATGGACGGGACCATTCCGCGCGGCAAGTTGCCCATCGTCCTCGGCCGCATTCGCGAGATGAGCGAGACCTATGGCCTGCGCGTGGCGAACGTGTTTCACGCCGGCGATGGCAACCTGCATCCGCTCATTCTGTACGATGCCAACGAGCCGGACGAATTGGACCGGGCGGAGCGGTTCGGCGCCGAGATTCTTAAGCTGTGCGTCGAGGTGGGTGGCGTGCTGACCGGCGAGCATGGTGTCGGCGTGGAGAAACGCGACCTCATGGGAACCATGTTCTCCGAGGCCGATCTCAACCAGCAGCAGCGCGTGAAATGTGCCTTCGATCCCGATGCGCTGCTCAATCCAGGCAAGGTCTTTCCCGAGTTGCACCGGTGCGCCGAACTCGGCCGCATACATGTGCACCGCGGCCAGTTGCCGTTCCCCGATCTGCCCCGGTTCTAGGGGCGGGTGCGGCCCGGCATGAGCACCACGTTTCGGCCCGAGACCATCGAGCAGGTCGCCGAGGCGGTGTCCTGGGCGGCGGCGGAAGAGACACCGCTGGAGGTCATCGGCCACGGCTCCATGCGCGGCTTCGGGCGGCCGGTGCAAACCGGTTACGAAATCGATCTGTCAGCCCTGAGCGGCATTACGCTGTACGAGCCGGATGAGCTGGTCCTCTCCGCTCGGGCCGGCACGCCGATGGCTGAGATCCGCGCGGCCTTGGCCGAAAAGAACCAGCACTTGGCCTTCGAGCCGGCCGATCTGGGGCCGCTGTATGGCGCCGCCGCCGGCGCCGGCAGCATTGGCGGCGTATTGGCATGCAACCTCGCAGGTCCGCGCCGTATCAAGGCGGGCGCGGCACGCGATCACTTTCTCGGATTGCATGCCGTTTCCGGCCGCGGCGAAGCGTATAAATCCGGCGGTCGGGTGGTGAAGAACGTGACTGGCTACGATCTGTGCAAGCTTTTGGCCGGATCGCACGGCACCCTGTCGGTCCTGGCCGAGGTGACCGTAAAGGTCTTGCCGGTGCCGGAAAAGACTCGCACGGTTTTGCTGCACGGCCTCGACGACGCGGGCGCCGGTACGGCCATGCAGCGGGCCATGAATTCGGCGCACGAGGTATCCGGCGCGGCGCATCTGCCGGCGTCCGTCGCCGCCGTGATCGGCGTCCCGCGCGTTGCCGAGGTGGGGGCCGCTGTCACGGCCGTGCGGGTAGAGGGGCCCGGTGTGTCGGTGGATTACCGCTGCGCCACGTTGCGCCGCGAGTTGGCCGATCTGGGCGAAACCAGTGAGCTGCATTCAGACAACTCCCGACTGTTGTGGGAGGAGGTGCGCGATGTTCGCCCGTTGCTGAGCGCGCCGGATACGGCGCTGTGGCGCCTCTCCGTGCCGCCGTCGGCGGGCCCGGCGGTCGCCGCGCGCATCGCCGCCGAGAGCAAGGCGCTCTACTACTTCGACTGGTCAGGCGGCCTGATCTGGTTGGCCTTGCCGCTGGTCGGCAGCGCGGCCGCCGATGCCGGCGCGGCCCTGGTGCGCGGTGCCCTGACCGCAAGCGGCGGTCACGCCACCTTGATCCGCGCGCCGGCCGAATTGCGCGCCGCCGTGCCCGTCTTTCAGCCGCAGGATGAGCCGAGCGCGGCGCTGACCGCTCGGGTCAAGGACAGCTTCGACCCGAACAGGGTGCTCAACCCGGGCCGCATGTACGCCGGGCTGTAAAGCGCATGCAAACCAACTTCAGCCTGGCGCAACTGGCGAACCCCGACACCGCCGAAACCGAGAAGATCCTGCGCGCGTGCGTGCATTGCGGGTTCTGCACGGCGACGTGCCCGACCTACGTGCTGCTGGGCGACGAGCTGGATAGCCCGCGCGGCCGCATCTATCTGATCAAGGACATGCTGGAGCGGGATGCGGTCCCGGGTGCCGAGGTGGTGAAGCACGTGGACCGCTGTTTGTCGTGCCTGTCGTGCATGACAACCTGTCCCTCCGGCGTCCATTACATGCATCTGGTGGATCACGGCCGCAAACACATCGAAGAGCATTACCGGCGGCCCCTGATGGACCGGGCATTGCGGACGCTGCTGGTCTGGGTGCTCCCGCGGCCGGCGTTGTTCCGCTGGGCCCTGCGCGGGGCGCGGCTGGGCCGGCCGTTCGCCGGCCTGTTGCGGGGCCGTCTGCGGGCCATGCTGGCGTTGGCGCCGCCCGCGATCCCGGCGCCGTCACCGGTGGACCGGCCGCAGGTTTTTCCGGCGGAGGGCTCGCGCCGGGCGCGTGTGGCGTTGCTCAACGGCTGTGCCCAGACCGTGCTGGATCCGGGCATCAACGAGGCGACGATCCGCCTGCTCACCCGGCACGGGGTCGAGGTGGTGGTGGCCCGTGGCGCCGGCTGTTGCGGCGCCCTGACACATCACCTGGGCCGCGAGGCCCCGGCCTTGCGCGCCGCCAAGGCGAACGTCGCCGCCTGGATCCGCGAGGCCGACGGCGCGGGGCTGGATGCGGTGATCATCAACACCTCGGGGTGCGGTACGACCGTGAAGGACTACGGCTTCATGCTGCGCACCGACGCGGCGTGGGCCGACAAGGCGGCGCGCGTCTCGGCGCTGGCCAAGGATGTCTCCGAATTCATGATCGATCTCGGTCTCATGCCGCCGTCGCGCGAGATAGACTTGACGGTTGCCTACCACGCCGCCTGCTCGCTGCAACACGGGCAAAAGATCACCCGCCAGCCCAAGGCGCTGCTCGCCGCTGCCGGTTTCACCGTTGTGGATGTGCCGGAAAGCCACCTGTGCTGCGGCTCGGCGGGAACCTACAACCTGCTGCAGCCGGAACTGGCGGGCGCCTTACGCGATCGCAAGGCGGCGAACATCGTCCGCACCGAAGCGGATATCGTCGCCGCCGGCAACCTGGGCTGCATGGTGCAGATCGGCAGCGCCGTCGAGAAGCCCATCGTGCACACGGTCGAGTTACTCGACTGGGCCACCGGCGGCCCGCTGCCCCGGGCCCTGGTGGGCTTCAAGGCATAACCCAACTCGGGTCATCCCGGACGGCCCGCGGCCGATCCGGGATCCATCCATGAGTGTGCGCAATTCCGGGATCCCGGCTCTCCGCTTCGCTGCGGCCGGGATGACGGTGAGGGCTGGACGCGTTGTCCGCTATGACGCCGCCAAGCCGGCGAGGGCCAGGCGCTGGGTCTCCACCGCGCGGTCCCAGATCATTTGTTTCCAGTCGTCCGCGTCCTGGTAGAACGCCTCGCGGATCTGGCCCTTGATGGCGCGGCCCTTCGGCGAGTCCACCTTGCCATGCACGTGCAGCCAGTTGTCGGCGCGCAGGGCCAGCTTCACCTGCTCGGTCGGCAGGGTGCCGTATTCCAGGGCGATGCCGGTCATCCGGGCGTGCGGCAACGCTTCCTCCATGGCGGTCAGGTTGACGCCGAACAGCTCGACGGACGAGGAGGAGCCCAGGAAGGGCGAGGTGATGTCGTCGTCGTACCATTGGCCGGCGCGGGCCAGACTGTCCGAGTCCGGCGCATGCACGCAGATGCGCTCGCCATAACCGCGCGGGCCCAGGCCGGTGTGATAGTCGACGACCGCCACATGGCGGGCACGCGACAGCAACTTGGCGAAGATCGCCAGCAGCGTCTGCCGCGACCAGGCCTCGGCGTTGCCGCCGAAGAAGATGCCGTCCGCATGGCTGTACTGACCGCCCGAGATGGCCGATTGCAGGCCGCGCGGTCCGTGTTTCTCGGCGTAGGCTTCGAACACCGCTCTGGTTTGGGCGATCACCGCGTCGGTCCATTCCGGCGGGCAGATCGCGGCGTGCAGTTCCTCGTAGCCGTCATTGACCGGGTAAGTTGCCCCGTGGTCGATGAAGTTGCGGTTGAGATCGACGTTGTCCTCGGTGACCCGGCGCAGCCAGGCAAAGCCGTACGGATTGATGGCGTGGATTTGCAGGAGCGCGGTGCCCGCCGGCGCCTCGCGGTGCAAGCCGGACTCGAACCAGCCGACTTGGGCGCCGGAGCCGCAAAAGCCCTCCGCCCCGTGGGTGGCCGAGATGGTCACCAGCACGCGTTCGGCATCGGCCGGGCCGAGCCAGGCCACATCCGTGGTGAGGTCCTCGCCGGCCGGGCCGCGGGCCGGGTTGCGGTACACCGACATCTGCGCGCCGGCGGCCTTGGCGGCGGCCAGGAAACGGCTTCGGGCCTCGGCGTAGTCGGCCGAAAAATAGCTGCTGGCGGGCATGGTTTATCATCTCCCTCTTGGAATCGTGACCGGCGGCGGTACGTTTGTCCCTTGGGGAACGCCGCGCCCTCGGTCATACTTAGAGGCGTGATGACCCGCTGGGCAATAGTTTTGCTGGCTTGCCTGGTCTTCGCGGCCGCGCCCGTAGCCGCGGATCAAAAGGATCCGCGCCTCGAGGAATTGTTCGCGCAGCTCAAGACGGCGCCCGACTATGCCGCGGCGCGGCCGGCCGAGGCGGCGATCTGGGGCATCTGGACCGAGACCGGCGATCCGGCCGTGCGCATCCTCATGGGCAACGGCATTGCCGCCGTCGCCCGGCGCGATTACCGATTAGCGCTGGAGAAGTTCGATCAGATCGTCAAGATCGCGCCGGACTTCGCGGAAGGTTGGAACAAGCGCGCCACGGTGCACTATTTGCTCGGGCTCTACCCGGCGTCGCTGAGCGATATCGACCAGACCCTGGCGCTTGAGCCGCGCCATTTCGGCGCCCTATCGGGCCGCGGCCTGGTCTTCATCGAACTGAACGAGGAAGAGCTCGCCTTGGAGTCCTTCGAGGCGGCGCTGGCGATCCACCCCAATTTGCCGGGCGCCGCAACCAACGCGAAGATCCTGCGCAAACGTCTTGAAGACCGGGCGATCTAAAACACCTACTTCTCGACCAGCCGGAGCACATAGCCCTCTTTACAATAGGCGTCGCCATTCGACCGCCATTGCACCGGCGCCGGCTCCGCCTTGAGCGGGTATCCGGCTTTCTCGGGCAGGCACGTGCAGGCGCGCGTTTGACAGGCCAAAGCCAGTTCCGGCTTTTCCGCCAAGGTGCAACCGGCGAGGACCAAGAGTCCAGCGTTCAGGAATCCGTTCTTTCGCATATCGATCTCCGATCACGCGGCGGGTTGAGCGGCCAGGGCGCGGGGAGGCATTCCTAGTACATGGCGGGGCGTGCGATCAAGGCCGCCCACGGGCGCGGCATGGCAGCCATGCTGTTGCGGGGATGGCGGCACCGACGACAGGCCGTGTAGGATATCCGATCAAAACGCGAGGGTTTGCGATGTCCCGGGGCGGCTGGCGTCTTCCCATAGTGGTGTTGATCTGCGGCGGTATCGTGCTCGGCCTGAACATGGGCCTACGGCAGACCTTTGGCCTGTTCCTCGAACCAATGACCGCGGACCTGGGGATCAGCCGCGGCAGTTTTTCTTTGGCGATTGCCGTGCAGAACTTGCTGTGGGGGGTCATGACCCCCTTTTTCGGGATCTTCGCCGACCGCTATGGCACAGGCCGGAGCTTGGTCTTCGGCGGCATCGTCTATACGGCCGGCATCCTGATCATGGCGCTGGGCGATAGTCTTTTCACCCTGCATCTTGGCGCTGGAGTCATGGTGGGCATGGCCGTGAGCGCCAGCGGATTTCCCCTGGTCCTGGCCGCCGTGGCCCGGGCCTTCCCGGCCGAGCGGCGTAGCTTCGCCCTGGGCATCGCCTCCGCCGGCGGATCGGCGGGTCAGTTCGTGCTGTTGCCTTTGTCGCAGGCGTTGATCGGTGGCTTCGGCTGGGTCAACGCGCTGTTGATCCTGGCCGCCCTGGCCTTCCTCATCGTGCCGATGGCCGCCGCCCTGGCGGGCAAGCCGGAGGCGCTCGGCATCGGGGCGCAAAGCCTGGGCGGCGCCGTGGACGAGGCGCGGCGGCATAGCGGCTATCTGCTGCTCAACGGCGGCTTCTTCGTCTGCGGCTTTCACGTGGCCTTCATGGCGACCCATCTGCCGGCCTACATCACGACCCTCGGCTTCGACCCGTTCGTCGGTGCCACGGCCCTGGCCTTGATCGGCTTCTTCAACATCATCGGTGGGCTGTTGGCCGGCTATCTGGGCGGGCGTTACCGCAAGAAGTATCTGCTCTCAGGCCTCTACCTGGCCCGCGCCGTGGTCATCGCCCTGTTCTTGCTGGCCCCGAAAAGCGAGTTGGCGGTGTGGCTTTTCTCCGCCAGCTTCGGTTTGCTGTGGCTGAGCACGGTGCCACTTACCAGCGGTCTGGTGGGCGATATCTTCGGCGCCCGTTATTTGGCGACCCTGTTCGGCTTCGTCATGTTCAGCCACCAGATCGGCGCGTTCTTCGGCGCCTGGCTCGGCGGCCTCAGCTATGATCTCACCGGGTCGTACAACGCGGTGTGGCTGATCGCGATCGTGCTGGGCGTGATCGCCGCGGCCTTGCATTTCCCCATCGCCGACCGGCCCTTGGCGGCAGCCCAGAAGGCTTAGGTTGTGTACTCACTAAGGCGTCATCCCGGACGCGACTTTCCTACAAATCTTTGATTTGAAAGGAAAGTCAGTGATCCGGGATCCATGGTCCGGCAGCGAGACGGCAGAGAAATGGATCCCGGATCGCAAGGCTCGCCACCCGAAAATCGCAGATTTTCAGGCTCACCTACCGTCCGGGATGACGAGGGACTAGATTATGAGTCTGCAACCTAGTCATCGATCCAGGCGATGCGCAGGATGTTGGTCGAGCCCGGGGTGCCGAAGGGGACGCCGGCCGTGACGACAAGCTTGTCGCCGGGCAAGGCGATGCCCTCCTTGACGGCGACCCGGCAGGCCTTCTGCACCATCTCCTGAAACGAGGTGACGTCCGCCGTGTGCACGCAGTGGGCGCCCCAGGTGAGCGCCAGGCGCCGGGCCGTGGACAGGCGCGAGGTGAGCACCAAGATCGGCACGTCCGGCCGCTCGCGCGCGGCGCGCAGGGCGGTCGAGCCCGAGGTGGTGTAGCTGACGATGGCCGAGGCCTTGATGGTCGCCGCCACTTGGGCGGCGGCGGCGGAGATGGCATCGGGGGCGGTCGCCTCCGGCTCCGGGCGCAGGGCGTGGATGAGCGCCCGATAGAGCGGGTCCGCCTCGGTCCGCGCGGCGATGCGGTTCATCATGGCCGCCGATTCGACCGGATAGTCGCCGGCTGCCGTCTCGGCCGAGAGCATCACCGCATCAGCGCCGTCGTAAACCGCGG
>JAJFGI010000201.1 GCA_021776215.1 Kiloniellaceae bacterium
GATGCCCTGATCGCCGAGGACCAGGCCGCGCGCCTGGCGGCCATGCAATGAGCGGCGTCCGGGCTCCGGTGGCCGTAGAGACTGGCGAGACTGTGGAGCAGGCGCTGGCAGCCGGCGGCGCGCGCTTACGCGATGCAGGGGTGGAGGCCCCGCGGCGCGATGCGCTGCTCCTGCTGGCCGCCATGCTGGCGGTCGCGCCGGATACCCTGCGGATGCGGCCGGAACGGCCCCTCGACGCGGCCGAGCGGTCGGCGTTCGAAACCGTGCTCGCCCGGCGCGCCGGGCGCGAGCCGGTCTCGCGCATCGTCGGGGTGCGGGAGTTCTGGAGCCTGCCGTTCAAGATCACGCGCGATACCCTGGATCCCCGAGCCGATAGCGAGACCTTGATCGATGCCGTCCTGGCGCGCATCGGTGATCGCAACGCGCCGCTCGATATCCTCGATTTGGGCACCGGCAGCGGCTGTCTGCTGTTGGCGTTGCTCAGCGAATTGCCGGCGGCGCGCGGCTTGGGGGTCGATATCTCGGAAGCGGCGCTCCAGGTTGCGCGTGAGAATGCGGCGGCACTGGACCTGTCCGGGCGGGCGAATTTTCTCCGCGCCTCCTGGGGCGCGGCACTGGGCGGCGCTTGGCAAGTAATTGTTAGTAATCCGCCTTATATACTTTCCGGTGAATTGCCCGATCTCGCGCCGGAAGTGCAGGATTTCGATCCGCCGGTGGCGCTGGCCGGTGGCCCGGACGGCCTCGATGCCTACCGCGCCCTGGCTCCGGAGATCGCCCGGCTGATGGCCCCCGGGGGGCTCGCCGCGCTGGAAATAGGGACGACACAGATCGACTCCGTGGAAATGCTGCTGCGGGCCGCAGGCCTGCAGGATGTCGGCCGCGAGCGGGATCTGGCGGGAAATTGGCGGTGTCTTCTGGCCGGAAATGCCGCGCGGCCGGCGGATTGGCGAAAATAGTAGTTGGAAAGTGGTTGATTCCTCTCTAAGTTGGAGGTGTTGAGCCTATGGCTCCAGCGTCCGTGGAGGACGCCCCACGACTCCCGATATTGTGTCTGTGGAAAGATGCTCGCGCGCTCGCCAGTTTGGCGATGCCTAGATGAAGCGAGCAAGATAACTAAACAATTAGAAGCAAGTGGGTTCATGAAACCTGTATCGAATGGGCGTCGGCCGCGCGGCAGGCCGAATAGAAAGCAGCATGGCGGCCAATCACGGCCGAACAACTTCGACAGCAGCGGTCCCGAAGGCCGCGTTCGCGGCAACGCCCACCAAGTCTACGAGCGGTACCTGGCCATGGCGCGGGATGCCGTATCGGCGGGCGACCGCGTTGCCGCCGAAACCTATTATCAGCATGCGGAACACTACTTCCGCGTCCTCAATTCCAGTACCGACCCCCAACCAAACGGCCAGGCGCGGCAAGACCGTCGCGGCGATGACGGCCGCCGCGACGATAACCGGCCGGACGGCTCCCGACAGGATCAATCCCGTCCGGAGGGCGCCGGTCACGAGAGTGGTCGTCAGGACGAGCCGCAGTTGAGCGAAACGCGAAACGGCAACCAGCCGGCGGTGTCGGCAGCCAATGGCCAGGACGCACCACTAGCGCCCGCGCCGCCGGAGGGTCGGGGCCGCCGGCAGCCGCGGCGGAAAGCCCCGGTGGCCGCCACACCGGAGAGCGCCAAGGGGAATGGCACCGAGTCCGAATCTGACAATGCCGATGCGCAATCGAAGGCGCAGGGGGATGGGGATGGAGACGGCGGCGGCTGCGAGCCTGCGAGCGTCTAATCCAAGCCTGAGTTCGAATACGACGGCCGGACCCGAGAATCTTTTTGGGCTGACCGTTCGGTGCCGGTTGCGGCCCTACGCGGGGACCACGATGGCATCGCCGGGGGCGATATCGCCACCGTTCAGCACCTCCGCGTACACGCCCATGTCCACATGTCCGAATCCCTGCTGCAGGGCCCGCGGGATGTTCATGTCGCGCACGGCCGTCTCGGGGTCGACGTTGGTGGCGCCGCACCGGTCGATTCGCTGGGTGACGCGCAGCCGTGTCTTGCCGATGGCGACCTCGCATCCGACCCAGGAAAATTCGGTCCACGCCGGGGCGTCCGCCATGTAAATGTTGGCGCGGAATCGCAAGGGGTGCACCGGTTGGCGGACGACCCGTTCCAGATCCCGCACGCTGGCCAGATTGATCAGCGAAACATACTTTTCCCGTACGTCACTGAACATATGCCCGGCGGCCTCGAGCAGGCGCGGCGCACCGCGCGCCGCATCGCCCATGAAGCCGGCGAAGAACTGGCCGATCAAGGTCCGGCCCATGGGGTCGGTGGCTTTGCCTTGGACCACCGGTTTGCCGCCGCGGCTGATGGTCAGCATGCCGGTCTCCGGCACGAAGGCGACGGCAAGCTGAGCCAGCTTCTCGTCGCGCATGAGCATGAGAAAATTAGTCTTGGGCAGCCACTGCGGCGCCTCCGGGTCAAACCGGGTGGCGCCATGGGCGACGGCGAATCGGCGGTCGTGCGGCAGGCCCTGACCGGGGCTGAGATGCACTGCCTGCAAGGACTCCGCACTTAGGCCTTTGACCGGATAGCGACAGATGTCGGCGATGCACGGGGTCATTGGGGGGCCTGGCAGGCGGGTTGACGAGCCGAAGCTAAGACCGCTGTCGCGCGCCATGTCAACCGCCGGCCTTATTTGGCGGCCTGGCTGGGCCTTGTGTCCTATATGCAACACCCTATATCGAACCTGGAGGGCGCCTTTTGGTGGGTCTGATTTAGGTCAACCTGCCGGTCGCCGCGGGCCGCTAGACTAGGACGCGGAGAAAGACCGAATTGAGGTCCCAATTGAGGCATCGTCGGCCGCAGGCTGCACAGCGCGGGTGCGGGCGAGGAGGGCAGGAGAGAGAATGGATTTCGAGAAATTCACCGAGCGTTCGCGCGGTTTCGTGCAGGCGGCCCAGGCGGCGGCCCTGCGCCAAGGTCATCAGCAAATTACACCCGAGCATCTGCTCAAGACCCTGCTGGACGACAGCGAGGGCCTGGCGGCCAATCTGATTCGCGCCGCCGGCGGCGATCCGGGACGCGCCCTGGAGGCGGTCGACGCAGCGCTGGACAAGCTGCCGCGGGTCGAAGGCTCCGGCGCCGGGCAAGCCTATCTGGGCGCCGAGCTGGCGCGGCTTTTCGAGCAGGCCGAAACGATCGCCAAGAAAGCCGGCGATAGCTATGTGACCGCCGAGCGCCTGCTGCTCGCCCTGGCCATGGCCAGCGGCACGGCCGCCGCCCGGGCTTTGGCCGATGCCGGCGTCACCGCGCAATCGCTCAATGCCGCCATCAACGATCTGCGCAAGGGCCGCACCGCCGATACCGCCTCGGCCGAGGAAGGCTATGACGCCCTGAAGAAATACGCGCGCGATCTGACCGCCGTGGCGCGCGAGGGCAAGCTGGACCCGGTCATCGGCCGCGACGAGGAAATTCGCCGCACCATTCAGGTGCTGTCGCGCCGGACCAAGAACAACCCGGTCCTGATCGGCGAGCCGGGCGTGGGCAAGACCGCCATCGTCGAAGGGCTGG
Source organism: Kiloniellaceae bacterium (assembly GCA_021776215.1). Classification (GTDB taxonomy): domain Bacteria; phylum Pseudomonadota; class Alphaproteobacteria; order Kiloniellales; family J153; genus JAJFGI01. Next base: position 3,566 of record JAJFGI010000201.1, read on the forward strand.
CCCAGCGCATCGTCAATGGCGATGTGCCGGAAAGCCTGAAGAATCGCCGCCTGATGGCCCTGGATCTGGGGGCGATGGTGGCCGGCGCCAAATTCCGCGGTGAGTTCGAGGAGCGCTTGAAGGCGGTGCTCCAGGAAATCGCTGCCGCCGAGGGCGAGATCATCGTCTTCATCGACGAGCTGCACACCTTGATCGGTGCCGGCAAGGCGGAGGGCGCCATGGACGCCTCCAACATGCTCAAGCCGGCCCTGGCCCGCGGCGACTTGCATTGCGTCGGCGCCACGACCCTGGATGAGTACCGCAAGCACATCGAAAAGGACGCGGCCTTGGCCCGCCGCTTCCAATCGGTCTACGTGGCCGAGCCCAGTGTCGAGGAAACCGTCTCGATTCTGCGCGGCTTGAAGGAGAAGTACGAGCTGCATCACGGCGTGCGCATTACCGACGCGGCCATCGTCGCCGCCGCCACCTTGAGCAACCGCTACATCACCGACCGCTTCCTGCCGGACAAGGCCATCGATTTGATCGACGAGGCGGCTAGCCGCATGCGCATGGAAGTCGATTCGAAACCGGAAGAGATCGACGAGATCGACCGCAGGCTGATCCAACTGAAAATCGAACAGTCGGCCTTGCAGAAGGAAAGCGACAAGGCCTCGAAGGAGCGGCTCGACAAACTGGTCGGCGAGATTCGCGATCTCGAGGAACAGTCGGAGTCCCTGACTGCCCAGTGGCAGGCCGAGAAGGACATTCTGGCGGGCTCGCAGAAGTTGAAGGAGGCGCTGGACCATGCCCGCGGCGAGCTGGAGATTGTTCAGCGCGAGGGCAAGCTGGAGCGCGCCGGCGAACTGGCCTACGGGGTGATTCCCGATCTGGAGCGCAAGCTGGCCAAGGCCGATGAGGCCGGGCACGGCGGCATGCTGAACGAGGATGTCACCGAGGCCGAAATCGCCGGTATCGTCTCGCGCTGGACCGGGGTGCCGGTGGACAAGATGCTGCAGGGCGAACGCGACAAGCTGTTGAGCATGGAAGACGCGCTGCGCAAGCAGGTCATCGGCCAGGAGGAGGCGATCGGCGCCATCGCCAACGCCGTCCGCCGGGCGCGCGCCGGCCTGCAGGACCCGCAGCGGCCGATCGGATCGTTCGTGTTCCTCGGCCCCACCGGCGTCGGCAAGACCGAGCTGACCAAGGCCCTGGCCAAGTTCCTGTTCGACGACGAGGGCGCGATGATCCGCCTGGATATGTCGGAGTACATGGAGAAGCACGCGGTCGCGCGCATGATCGGCGCGCCGCCCGGCTATGTCGGCTATGAGGAGGGCGGGGCCCTGACCGAGGCGGTGCGCCGGCGGCCCTATCAAGTGATCCTGTTCGACGAGATCGAGAAGGCGCACCCGGATGTCTTCAACATCCTGCTGCAGGTGCTCGACGACGGGCGCCTGACGGACGGGCACGGCCGGGTCGTGGATTTCCGCAACACGCTGATCATCATGACCTCGAATCTGGGCGGCGACATCCTGGCGTCCCAGCCGGACGGCCAGGACAGCGGCGCCGTGCGCGAGCAGGTCATGGACGTGGTCCGCGCCGCCTTCCGCCCGGAGTTTCTCAATCGGCTGGACGAGATTTTGCTGTTCCATCGGCTCACCCGGGCGCAAATGACCGGCATCGTCGATATCCAGATCGCACGCCTGGCGGCCATGCTGGACGAACGCAAGATCACCCTCACCCTGGACGATGCGGCCCGCGCCTGGCTGGCCGACCGGGGCTACGATCCGGTCTATGGGGCGCGGCCGCTCAAGCGCGTCATTCAACGCGAGCTGCAGAATCCCCTGGCCGGCCTGATCCTGGAAGGCAAGGTCGGCGACGGCGACACGGTCGAAGTGAGTGCCGGGGCCGGCGGCTTGATCGTCAACGGCGAGATGGTGCAAGCTGCCTGAGCCAACCAGCGTTTCACGG
>JAJFGI010000202.1 GCA_021776215.1 Kiloniellaceae bacterium
TGCTCGGCGCCATCCTCGCCAACAATCGCGCTTACGAAAAAGTTTCCGACTTCCTCCAGGCGGATCACTTCGCCGATGGCGCGCATGGCCGCGTCTACGAGGCGTGCGGCAAGCTGATCGAGCGCGGCCAGGTCGCCAACGCGGTCACCCTCAAGTATCTGTTCGAACAGGACGAGGCGCTGACTGAAGTCGGCGGTCCACAATATCTGGCCAAGCTGCAAAGCAGCTATGTCACCATCATCAACGCCAGCGACTATGGCCGCACCATCCACGACCTGTTCCTGCGCCGCGAGCTGATCGCGCTGGGCGAGGACGTCGTGAACGACGCCTTCGAGCAGGACCTGGACATCACCGCCACGAACCAGATCGAGGCGGCCGAGCAGAAGCTCTACAACCTGGCCGAGGTCGGCCAGAGCGAGGGCGGTTTCCGCAGCTTCAAGTCGGCGGTCATAGAAGCGGTCGAAATGACCGAGGCGGCGCTCAAGCGCGACAGCCATGTGGCCGGCATCACCACCGGTTTTCGCGATCTGGACAAGCTGCTCGGCGGCCTGCACCATTCCGATCTGATCATCCTCGCCGGCCGGCCTTCCATGGGCAAAACGGCGCTGGCGACCAACATCGCCTACAACGCCGCCTCGTCCCGGCGCCGGGAGACGGCCCCGGACGGGACCCCCATCGAGGTGCCCGAGGTGGTCGCCTTCTTCTCCTTGGAAATGTCGGCCGAACAGTTGGCCACGCGAGTTATTTCCGAGCAGGCGCATGTGCGCTCGGACGCCATGCGGCGCGGCGAGATTCGCGACGATGAGTTCGACCGCGTCTTCGAGGCCAGCCGGGCGCTGCACACCCTGCCGCTGTTCATCGACGACACCCCGGCACTGTCCATTCCCGCCATGCGCACCCGGGCCCGCCGCTTGAAGCGGCAGCACGGCTTGAGCCTGATTGTCATCGACTACCTGCAACTGATGCAGGGACCGCCGGGCATGCGCAACGAAAACCGGGTGCAGGAGGTCTCCGAGATCACCCGGGGTCTGAAGGCGGTGGCCAAGGAATTGAACGTGCCGGTTATCGCCCTCTCGCAGCTGTCGCGGCAAACGGAGCAGCGGGACGACAAGCGGCCACAACTGTCCGATCTACGTGAGTCGGGCTCCATCGAACAGGACGCCGATGTGGTCGTGTTCCTCTACCGCGAGGAATATTACCTGGCGCGCGAGCGGCCGACGCAGCGGGCGAGCGAAGGCGGCGATCGGTTCAGCGAGCGTCAGGCCGGCTATGACGATCGGCTGGAAAAGGCACGCAACAAGGCCGAGGTGATCATCGCCAAGCAGCGGCACGGCCCCATCGGCACCATCGAGTTGCACTTCCAGGGCGAATTCACGCAGTTCAACGATCTGATCCCGGACGATCATCTCCCCGATGTCCGAGCCTGAGCCGGCTGCCACCGACAGCGCCGCCGCGGCGCAGGCCGGCGCCATCCTTCGCATCGACCTTGCCGCCGTGCAAGCCAACTACCGGGCTCTCGCGGAACGCGCCGGCGGCGACTGCGCCGCCGTCGTCAAGGCGGACGCGTACGGCCTGGGCGTCGCCCGCGTTGCCCCCGCCTTGGCGCGCGCCGGTGCGAAAACTTTCTTTGTCGCCCCCCTCAACGAAGCGATTACCGTGCGCCGGTGCCTGGCGACTGTGCAGCCGGCGCCGGCGATCTACGTTCTGAATGGATTGACGGCTGGGCCTGCCGCCGACTTCCTGGCGCACGACCTGACCCCGGTGCTTAACAGCCTGGACGAGATCGAGGCGTGGGCCGCGGCGGCCCGCAGTGCCGAGCGCGCCCTGCCCGCCGCGATTCACATCGACACCGGCATGAGCCGCCTGGGCCTGCCGGCAAACGAGGTGGAGGAGTTGGCCCAAGAACCGGACCGCTTGAAGGGCATCGACGTGCGCTATGTGATGAGCCACCTGGCCTGTGCCGAGGATCCGGATCATCCGCTCAACGGCGAACAGCTTGCCGCCTTCACCGCGGCGCGGGCGCGTTTGCCCAAAGCCCCCGCCAGCCTCGCCAATTCGTCCGGCATCTTCCTCGGTGCCGGGTATCATTTCGATCTGGTACGCCCCGGCGCCGCGCTATATGGCCTCAATCCGACTCCCGGCCGCCCCAATCCCATGCGGCAAGTCGTTTATTTGCAAGGAAAAATCCTGCAGGTGCGCGAGATTGACGCTCCCCAGACCGTTGGTTATGGTGCGACCCACCGCGCCGATGGGCCGATGCGAGTCGCCACGGTCGCCCTCGGCTATGCGGATGGGTATCTCCGGTCGCTGTCCAACCGCGGCAGCGCCTGGGTCGGCGGTCAGCGGGTTTCTTTGATCGGGCGGGTATCGATGGATCTCACTACATTCGACGTGACCGGCGTGTCGCGCGAGGCCGCGCGACCGGGCGAACTGGTCGATCTCATCAGTGCCGACATGAGCGTCGACGACGTGGCCGAGGCAGCCGGGACCATCGGCTACGAAATCCTCACCAGCCTCGGGCATCGCTATCACCGCATCTATTCGGGCGATTGAGGGACCCACGCCGTGCCGATACTGCAACCTCTTGGCCGGACGTTTCTGCTTTTTCTCGAGGCGACCGGCCGCATCGTGCTCTTCACCACGACAGCGCTCTCGCACTGCGTGCGGCCGCCGATCTACCCGCGGCTGATCGGCCGGCAGATGATCGAGATCGGCTATTACTCGCTGCCGGTGGTTGGCCTGACCGCGATCTTCACCGGCATGGTGCTGGCCCTGCAAAGCTACACGGGCTTTGCCCGCTTCTCGGCGGAGAGCGCCATCCCCAACGTGGTGGTCGTCTCGATCACCCGCGAGCTTGGCCCGGTGCTCGCCGGGCTGATGGTCGCCGGCCGGGTCGGCGCCGCCATGGCCGCCGAGATCGGCACCATGCGGGTGACCGAGCAGATCGATGCGCTCGACACGTTGGCCACCAATCCGTTCAAATATCTGGTGGCGCCGCGCCTGATCGCCGGCCTGACGATGCTGCCGATTCTGGTTCTGATCGCCGACATCATCGGCGTCTTCGGCGGCTATGTGGTCTCCGGCTACAAGCTCGGCTTCAACCCGGCCACGTACCTGAAGAACACCCTCGATTTCGTCGAGCCGCAGGATGTGATCTCCGGCCTGGTCAAGGCCGGCGTCTTCGGCTTCCTGGTGACCCTGATGGGTTGCTACCACGGCTACAACTCCCGTGGCGGGGCCCAAGGCGTGGGCGCGGCGACCACCAATGCGGTGGTCTCCGCCTCGATCTTGATCCTCTGCTTCAACTATTTCATCACCGAGATGTTCTTCGCCCGATGACCGACAGGTCAGCAAACTCGGGCGGCGATGACACGGTGCCGAAGATCCGCATCCGCGGTCTACACAAATCGTTCGGCGACAAGGTCGTCCTCGATGGCCTAGATCTGGACATCGGCGCTCGTCAGTCCGTGGTGGTCATCGGCGGTTCGGGCAGCGGCAAGTCGGTCCTGCTGAAATGCATCCTCGGTCTGCTCACACCCGAAGCGGGCAGCATTCAGGTCGACGGCGAGGAAGTGGTGCGCATGAACAGCCGCGAGTTGGAGCGGGTGCGCCGCAAGTTCGGCATGCTGTTCCAGAACGCCGCCCTGTTCGATTCCCTGCCGGTCTGGGAGAACGTGGCCTTCGGCCTGATCCAGGGGGAGCGCATGGAGCGTGGCGCGGCAAAGAAGATCGCCATCGAGAAACTGGCCGCCGTCGGCCTGGGCCCGGAAGTCGGCGAGCTGTCGCCGGCGGAGTTGTCCGGCGGCATGCGCAAGCGCGTCGGCTTGGCGCGGGCGATTGCCACCGAGCCGGAAATCATCTTTTTCGACGAGCCGACCACCGGTCTGGACCCGATCATGGGCGATGTGATCAACGATCTGATCGTCAAGTGTGTCCGGCAACTGGGGGCGACCGCGTTGTCGATCACCCACGATATGGCCAGCGTGCGTAAGATCGCGGATCGCGTCAGCCTGCTCTATGACGGCAAGATCATCTGGCATGGGCCGGTCGGCGAGATTGATTCCTCGGGCAACCCGTACGTGGATCAGTTCATTCATGGCCGCGCCGAAGGCCCGATCGAAATGCAGGTCCGCGCCATTTGACACACCCCGGTGCATCCCGCCGCGTCGAACGCCGAGAGGTCCTCGGATAGCCTTGGCCAAGACACAACCCCGCTACGTCTGCCAGTCCTGCGGCGCCGCCAGTACCCGCTGGAGCGGCCGCTGCGACGGCTGCGGCGGCTGGAACACCGTCGTCGAGGAAGCCCCGCGCGAAAGCGCCCCCGGCGGCCTGGGAACGGCCAGCCGCCGGCGCGGCCGCAGCATCGACTTCGCCAGCATGGAAGGACCCGCCGAGGGCGCCCCGCGCCGCGCCTGCGGCATTGCCGAATTCGACCGGGTGTGCGGCGGCGGCTTGGTGCCCGGCTCCGCCATCCTCATCGGCGGCGATCCGGGTATCGGCAAGTCCACCCTGCTCCTGCAAGTAGCCGCCGCCCTCGCCGCGCCCATCCCTGCCGCTCCCGGCGGCGACACAGCGGCCCCCGCCTGCCTGTATATCTCGGGCGAGGAAGCGGTGGAGCAACTGCGCCTGCGTGCCCGCCGCCTGGGCTTGGCCCAAGCGCCGGTGCTGCTCGCCGCGGCGACGGCGGTGCGCGACATCACCGCCAGCCTCGACACCGCCGAACCGCCGGGCATCGTGGTCATCGACTCGATCCAGACCATGTTCGTGGACAGCCTGGATTCGGCGCCCGGCACGGTCTCGCAAGTGCGGGCGAGTGCCCAGGAATTGATCCGCCTCGCCAAACGGCGCGGCTTCACCGTCCTCCTGGTCGGCCATGTCACCAAGGACGGCCAGATCGCCGGCCCCAAGGTCCTGGAGC
>JAJFGI010000203.1 GCA_021776215.1 Kiloniellaceae bacterium
GGTGCCGCGAGATACTACAAAGAAAAGGGCTGGATGTAAGGCCTTCGGCATGGCGCAGGGTGCGGTAATTTCCGCCCCTGCGCCGGCCATATTGACCTAGGGACAGGAATTGGCGACGGGGGGTTAGCATGTCGGAGCAACGGGAGGTCGGCAGCGGCCGGCCGGCACGCGACGCCGATCTGGGGGATATGGTTGCATCGACCGATGCCGGTGCGCGCGCCCCGACAGGTCTCACGCAAAAGATCTTGCTCGGTACGGCTCTGGCCTGGTCGCTGTTTCAACTTTGGATTGCATCGCCGTTGCCGTTTATTCTGGGGATCGGCATTTTCAACGATACCATCGCGCGCTCGGTCCATCTGGCGTTCGCCGTGTTTCTGGCGTTCCTTGCCTATCCCGCGTTTCGGCGCTCGCCACGCGATCAAGTCCCCATTCTCGATTGGGTCTTCGCCGGGCTCGGCGCCCTGGCGGCGCTCTATGTAGCGATTTTCAATACCGAGCTGTCCGGCCGGCCGGGTGCGCCGATTCTGCAGGATGTGATTGTCGCGAGCATCGGCATGCTGTTGCTGCTTGAGGCAACCCGCCGGTCGTTGGGCCCGGCCCTGACCATCCTGGCGGCTATTTTGTTGGTCTATACCTTCGTTGGCCCTTACATGCCCACAATCATCGCGCATGGGCCGAAGAGCCTGAACACGGTGGTCAATCACCAATGGGTGACGTCCGAAGGGGTTTTCGGTATAGCGCTCGGCGTCTCGACGAAATTTGTTTTTCTCTTTGTTTTGTTTGGCGCGTTGCTCGAGAAGGGCGGCGCCGGCAATTATTTCATTAAGGTCGCCTTTTCGTTGCTTGGCCACCTGCGCGGCGGGCCGGCGAAGGCGGCGGTTGTTTCTTCCGGCATGACGGGCCTTATTTCCGGCTCGTCCATCGCCAACGTAGTGACGACGGGAACCTTCACGATCCCGCTGATGAAGCGCGTGGGATTCAGCGCCGAGAAGGCCGGGGCCGTGGAAGTCGCGTCTTCGGTCAACGGTCAGATCACGCCGCCGGTCATGGGCGCGGCGGCGTTTCTGATGGTCGAGTACGTGGGCATCCCCTACACGGAAGTGATCAAGAACGCCTTCTTGCCGGCGGTCATTTCGTATATCGCGCTGGTCTATATCGTTCATCTGGAGGCCATGAAGGTCGGCCTCGAAGGTCTGCCGCGGCCGGGCGTGCCAAAGCCCTGGATGACGCGCCTGATCGGCATGCTCACAGGGTTCATCATTGTCTGCGGGCTGGCCGCCATCGTCTACTACGGACTCGGCTGGACCAAGGAAGCGTTCGGCGAGGCGAGCAGCTACATCGCCGGGCTGGCGCTGGTCGCGGCCTACATAGCCTTGATGTGGTATGGCGCGCGCTATCCGGAGCTTGAGCTCGATGACCCGAACGCACCGGTGATCACGTTGCCGGAACCCGGCCCGACGGTTCGCGTCGGCTTGCACTTTCTGTTGCCAGTGGTCGTCCTTGTCTGGTGCTTGATGGTCGAGCGCTTATCGCCGGGCCTGTCGGCGTTCTGGGCCGCGGTCCTGATGATCACGATTCTTCTCACGCAGCGTCCGATCGAGGCGGTATTACGCAAACGCGATTTCGCCGCCAGCTTCAAGCGTGGCTGGGACGAGTTGATCGACGGCCTGATCACCGGGGCCCGCAATATGATCGGCATTGGTATCGCCACCGCGGCGGCCGGCATCATTGTCGGCGTTGTCTCGCAGACCGGTGTCGGTGCGGCCATGACGGACGTGGTCGAGTTGATCTCCGGCGGGAACATCATGCTGATGCTGTTCTTCACGGCGGTCCTCAGCTTGATCCTGGGGATGGGTCTTCCGACGACGGCCAACTACATCGTTGTCTCGTCGGTCATGGCACCGGTCATCGTCGAGCTGGGTACGCAGTCGGGATTGCTGGTGCCGCTGATCGCGGTTCATATGTTCGTGTTCTATTTCGGCATCATGGCCGACGTCACGCCGCCGGTCGGGCTTGCCTCCTTTGCCGCGGCGGCGATTTCAGGCGGCGATCCGCTGAAGACCGGCTTCATTGCGTTCTTTTACAGTCTGCGCACGGCGCTTCTGCCGTTCCTGTTCATTTTCAATACGGATCTGCTGCTGATCAACGTGGACTTCGCGCACGGGGTGTTGATATTCGTGGTGGCGACGATCGCCATGATGTTGTTTGCCGCAGCATCGCAAGGGTTCTTCATGGTGCGAAGTCGGATGTACGAGACGGCTATTTTATTGCTTGTGGCGTTCAGTCTGTTTCGGCCGGGGTTCTGGATGGACATGATCGCCCCGCCGTACGAGAGCGTCGCGCCGACGGAGATCGTCCGCGTCATAGGCGATGCGGAGCCGGGCCAGGACATTCGGCTTACCATTCAAGGTCTCGATGACGTGGGTCAGCCGCGCCGGTTCGTAACGGCGCTGGCGGTGCCGGAAGGTTCCGGCGGGGACGAGCGTCTGGCCGCTGCCGGCCTCGAGCTGCTTCTTCAGGAGGGCGAGGTCCTTGTCGACAACGCCGCGTTTGGCAGCCCCGCCGCCGACGCCGGCCTCGAGTTCGACCAGAAAATCGTCCGTCTGGATGTGCCGGCGTCGCCTCCGCCGAAGGAACTTATCTTCATTCCGGCGCTCCTTCTGCTGGGGTTTGTTGTCTTCGCCCAGAGACGGCGGGCGGCAGCGGGCACGGCCGCCGCCACGGCATAAAGATGTGAGGGCTCTGTAATGTTCAAGGATATCCTTCTTGCCGTCGATCTGGAAAACGGGGAGACGCAGGAAAAAGCTTTGAAGGCGGCAACGATGTGCGCCCAGGCCAGTGGCGCGCGATTGCACGTGCTTACCATCGTGCCCGATTTCGGGA
>JAJFGI010000204.1 GCA_021776215.1 Kiloniellaceae bacterium
GGAGCGCATTCTCGCCGGACTGGCGGCGGCCGGCGTTGACATGGCGCGGCTTGGGCCGGAGGACTTGGCCCCGGTCGATGAATTTCACATGGGCGGGCGGAAAGCCACCACCTTTGCCCTGGCGAAGATGCCCTTGCGCGCCGATCATCATGTTCTGGATGTCGGGTGCGGCATCGGCGGCGCCGCCCGCCACATCGCCGAGGACATCGGCTGCAAGGTGACGGGCATTGATCTGACGCCGGAATACATATCGATCGCGAAGACCCTGACCGAGATGACCAAGCTGGACAAGCAGGTGTCGTACGAGGTCGCCAGCGCTCTCGCCATGCCCTTCGCGGACGAGACCTTCGACGCGGCGATCACCCTGCACGTCGCCATGAATATTCCCGATCGGGCGGCGCTCTATGGCGAAATCGCCCGAGTGATGAAGGCGGGTGCGACTCTATGCGTCTATGACGTGATGAAGACCGGGGACGAGGCACCCACGTTCCCCGTGCCCTGGGCGCAGACGCCGGAGACCAGCCATCTGACGACGCCGGAGGAGATGCGCGCGCTGCTTGGCGACGCCGGGTTCACCGTGCATGATGTCGATGACCGGACGGAATTCGCGCGGGAATTCTTCCGCCAGGCCTTGGCCGCTGGCGCCGACGGGCCGCCGCCCTTGGGCATTCATGTTCTGATGGGAAAAGATGCCCGCGAGAAGATCGGCAACACGATCGCAAACCTCGAGAGCGGGCGCATCGCGCCGGTGCAGATGATCGCCCGCCTGCGTTAGCTCTGGCCAAGCAGTTCCTATCTGTCGCTGCCGGCTTCAGAGGGCCATGGTCAATGCCGTTGCAGGGCTTTGTAGCTCGCGGCCAGAACAAGGCCGAATATCACGTGACTGGCGATTGTCACGGCGTTTCGCGCTTTGGCGAACCACGGGAAGAATTCGGTGAAGCCGTAAAAATTTACGCCATAGACGACCAGTCCGAAAACGCCGCCGACGACAAGCGCACGCGCCATGCCTAGCCGATGAACGGCCAGCGCGAATATGAGTGCCAAGACGATCGACAGAACCATATGAACGGCCATCGCCACGGCAACTATGGGGAAATCGAAGGTGGCGGGCGGCGGAAGGACGCCTTCGCCCATCACCATTGCCGCCATCATCCGCGGCGGCCCCCAGGGGCTGTTGCCCATCACCGTAACCAGTCCCATCTCCACGACGAGGAACGCCGCGCCGGCAATCAAGCCCGCCCAAATCGCAGCTCGCCAGTCCACCGCGATCCCGATCGATCGCTGTTGCTCAGTCTCCATGTGCATATCATCCCTAATGTTTCATCCGGCGAGGGCTGGCATTTCACGGTCGCGTTGTCCGCCGCTGCCGCCGCCTCCAAGACTTTCAACAACAACGCTGGGTGCCGGCACATGTTCCGGCTTCTCACACAGACGTGACTATCGGTGATCGACCGGATCTCGCCGGGCGCCTTAGTCGGCGTCAGCCGAAGAGGAAGGGCAGCAGGGAGGCGACGAGCAGGGCGGCCATGCTCCAGTTGAAAACGGTGCGCGCCCGGGTCGACTTGAGAAGACGGCGGATGGCCGTGCCGAACAACGTCCAGGCGGCGACGGCTGGAAACGTCACGAACGCAAACACGCCGGCGATCAGCAGGACCTCGCGCAGGACGTCGCCCTGCAGTGTCGTATAGGTGGCGATGGCGCCCACCGACATGATCCAGGCCTTGGGGTTGACCCACTGAAATGCCGCCGCCTGTAGGAAGTTCAGGGGCTTCGCGTTGACGCCGGCCTCCTCGGATTGGGCGGCGGACGCGACTTTCCAGGCCAGCCACAGCAAGTATGCGATGCCGACGTACTTCAGAACTTCGTGGATCTGCGGATAGGCCTCGAACAGTCCGCCCAGGCCAAGGCCGATGGCCGCGACCATGACCGGAAAGCCCGTGGCGATGCCCAGCATGTGCGGAACGGTGCGGCGAAACCCGAAGTTCACCCCCGAGGCCGTGAGCATGATGTTGTTCGGTCCCGGCGTCAGGGTCGTGGATATGGCAAACAGCGTCAGGGGGAGGAGCAGGTCGTACTGAGACACGGGATGGCACCGCACGTGACCGATCGGACGGGTCGATAATAGCCCGTCGTCCGAACCGGCGCCAAGATCGGCATTGTCAGGGTTCAATGGCGGCGGCTGCGGCTCCGCACGGCGATCAGAGGCTGCCACCAGGGCAGGGTAAAGCCGACAATCCCGAAGGCGGCGCCGCTGAGCGTGGCGGAGGAGACGACCGTACCGTACGACAGATCGAAACCGGCTCCGACGACCGCGACCAGCAGACCGGCCAAGATCGCGCCCCCGTATCCATACAAAAGCGCCCGCATGACGCGCATCCCGACACCCTCCCCGCGCGACCGGCCGGCGCCCCAATCCGGTTCCGTCGCGATTAAGATAACTTAAGAAAACATTAAATCTTACTCGATCTGCTTACAAGTTCTTTACTATGTTTATTAACACATTATTTGCCATCCAATGAACTGTTCCAGGCGGTATTCGGGCGTTTCGATTGGTTGCGTTCCGCCCCGCAACCTGCTGAACTCCGCGCCATGAAGCGTTGGATAGGTTCATATCTGGGCGGCGGGATGCTGGCCGCGGGTGCCGCCGCCGCCGTTCTTGCGACGGCGGCCATGCCGGCGCGACCGGCTGCCGCCGCGTGCCAAACCGTCGACGACATGGCCGAGAATTTTCTGACCTTGTATCCGACCGGCGGCCACGCCGCCCGTTTCGACGGCGAGCACGCCGACAAGGTGATCGCGATATTGGCCTTCGATGGCGGCGACGAGGTGGTCTTTCTTTATTCCGGGGATGGACCGGTGACCGGCGCCCGAGGCCGCTACATGTATCTGATCCTCGATCCGGCCGACTGTATCGTCACCAGCGATTGGGTCGATGGGGAAACCTTCGACCGCTTGATTTCGCCCGAGTAGAGTTTGCCGCCGGCGACGGCCCAGGCAACGATCCCACCGCGTCCGCTGCGAAAGGGCGATGGATAAGCCAAATTCCTACTACCGCAGATTGCGGCGCGGTCCGCTGCTGGTGCGGCTTGCGATCGGGTTAACCCTGGTGGCCGGCGGCATCCTCGGCTTCTTGCCGATCCTCGGGTTCTGGATGATCCCGCTCGGCTTGGCCATCCTCTTCATCGATGTTCCGGCGGTGCGCCGCGGCGCCTCGCGGGTGCGGGCCTGGGCGCGCGACCGTGTCGATGGGTGGCGGCGGCGGTGAGGTATCCTGGGCCGCCCGTGCGGACGGTTTGCGAATCGCCCCCAAGGTTCTATCGTTGGTCATCATCAGATGTCGTTCGAGAGCGGAGTCCATGAGTCGACCGGCCCGAGCTGTCTGTGTCCTCCTGATGCTTTTGGTGGTTGTCAGCGGATGTGGCGGCAAATCGAAAAGCACGGCCTATCCGGTTCCGCCCCCGGCGCCGCCCGGTGAGGACAAGCCGTCCGCCGAGGTCTCGCAGAATCTGGCGTTGGCCTTGGGGCCGGCCGCGAGCAGACCGGAGACACTCGAGGAAAGGCGAGCCAAACTGCCAAGCGCGTTGGTCGGCGACAAGGGCAACGCGGTATACTCCGGCGAGCGGCTGATGGGATCGGTGACGGGACGCGCAACCGCTGCCGCGCCCGCGGCCGGGTCGGCGTCGGTGCCACCCGCCCCCGCCATCCCCAAGGCACCGCCGGCCGTCGCGAAGGCGCCGCCGGCGGTGCCACGCATCCCGGTGGAAAGGCAGTCCGCATCCGCTACTCCCCCGGCCGCTCCTCCGGCTGCGCCGCCGGCCCCTGCCAATGCCGCGCCAGCGCCGCCGGCCGCCGAACCGCCGCGGCCGGCACCACCGGCGCCCACGGCCAACCTCAGCGGCGGGGGGCTGGTGACGGCGCAGCTGGGGGCCTTTCGGACGCGGGCCAATGCCGAAGGCGGCTGGCAGCGCTTGCGCGCGGCGCATCCGGATCAGCTCGGCGATCGGGCGCTGATCCTGCAGGAGCGGGATCTGGGTGAGCGCGGTATCTTTTATCGTGTCCGCACCGGGCCGTTTACGGACCTTGCCGCGGCGAAGGCATTTTGCGAGCAGTTAAAGATCCGGGACCAGGGCTGCGTCGTGATCAGTCCGGAGTAGGCGCTTAGAGCAGATCCGGGTCGGATGGAATCGCCGAAGGCGATCCATCGACCCGGTGAATCTGCTCTAACTAAATGGTGTAGAGCGGATTCACATGTTTTGTCGAAACCACAAAGTGGTTCCGAGAAAACATGATCCGCTCTAAGCGCCGTCGCCGAGAAAACGACCCGGACCGGCGCCGCGGCCGAGGCTGTAACGGTCGATCGCCACCGCCTTGATCAAGGCGGTCACCGCCGTTCCCGGTTGCAGGCCGAGGTCGATCAGCGAGCGCCGGGTGATGCGCGCCCAAAATGCGGCGCCACCGGCCTCCAAGCGCAAATCAACTTGAGGGCCTTCTTCGGTGCCGATGTCGCGCACCACGGCCGGGATGGCGTTCAGAATGCTGCTGCGCCGGGGCACTTCCAGGGCCAGCGCCACATCGCGTGCGCGGATGCGCAGGCGCAGGTGGGTGCCCACCGGCAGGCTGACGTGCGGCACCCGCAGTCGGCCGCCGGCAAAGGCAAGCTCGGTCAGGCCAAAGTCACGGTCATGACCGGCGACACGGGCCTGGATGACCGCGCCGGCCTCGTAGCGGCCGGTCAGAGGCCGCAGATCCAGGCGGCTGGTGAGATCGTCGACGGCCCCGACGGCCTCGACCCGGCCGTCGGAGACCAGCACCATGGTATCCGCCAGGCGCACGATCTCGGGCATCGAATGGCTCACGTACACGATAGGAATCGCCAACTCGTCGCGCAGGCGCTCGATGAACGGCAGGACCTCGTCCTTGCGCGGCTGATCGAGGGAGGCCAATGGTTCGTCCATGAGCAACAGGCGCGGGTTGGCCAGCAAGGCGCGGCCAAGGGCGACGCGCTGCTTTTCGCCGCCGGACAGGTGATGCGGCCGCCGCCCGAGGCATCCGTCGAGGCCAAGCAGGGCGACGACCTGGTCGGGCCCGATGGCGCGCTCGCTCGGCGGCACCCGGCGTAAACCGTAGTGCAGGTTGGCGCGCACGGTCATGTGCGGGAACAGGCGGCCCTCCTGGAAGACATAGCCGAGCCGGCGCCGCTCCGGCAGCAGATCGATACCCGCGCTGGAATCGAACAGGGTCGTCCCGTTGACAGCGATGCGGCCGCTGTCCGGCCGCAGCAACCCCGCGAGCATGTTAATCAACGACGTCTTACCAGCACCCGAGCGGCCAAATAACGCCACGATCCCAGTCGTCTCGCAGGCAATATTCGCGTCAATCGTGAAGTCACCCAGGTGCTTTTCGACGGCGATCTCCAGCATCCGGCTAGCCCTCGATCCGGGTGCGCAGGCGGCGCGCCAGGACCTCGGAGGCGGCCAGCGCCGCGAGGGATACAACCACCGAAATTATGGTCAGACGCAGAGCCGCCGACTCGCCACCGGGGCTCTGAATAAGCGTATAGAGAGCAATGGGCAGGGTTCGCGTCTCGCCCGGAATATTGGCGGCGAAGGTGATGGTCGCGCCGAATTCGCCCAGACTGCGAGCGAACGCCAGAACGGCGCCGACGACGATGCCGGGCGCCATCAGGGGCAGGGTGATCGTGGCGAAGACCGCCACCGGACGGGCGCCGAGAGTGCGCGCCGCCGCCTCGAGCCGGCGATCGACCGTCTCGAGCGACAGGCGCATGGCCCGGACCATCAGGGGAAAGGCCATCACCGCCGCCGCCAGCGCCGCCCCCTGCCAGGTAAAGGGGAGGGAGATACCGAACAGGGAAAACAGCAGGCGGCCCAAGGGTCCTTCGCGGCCGAAGAGAACGAGCAGGAGGTATCCGACCACAACCGGCGGCAGCACCAACGGCAGGTGCACCAGACCGTTCAGGAGGGTCTTGCCGATGAAGTCGCGGCGGGCCAGCAGCCATGCGACCAGCAACCCGACCGGCAGACTGGTGGCGACGCTCCACAAGGCGACGCGCAGGCTCAGGCGCAGGGCCTCGGTCTCCAGCGGCGTGAGGGTCGGCACGGCGCGCTTAGGCCCCGCCGGCGAGCGGCACAAAGCCGTGCGCCGCGAAAAGCGCCTGCGCCTCCGCACCCCGTAGATAGTCGTACAGGGCGACAGTCGCCGGGGTGCGCCGCCCAGCGACGATCGCCAGGGGGTAGGTTATCGGTGGATGGCTATCCGCCGGAAAGGTATCGACGACGCGCACCTTGCGGCTGGCGGCGGCGTCCGTGGCGTAGACGATGCCGGCTGCCGCCTCGCGCCGCTCGACCAAAGCCAGGGTGGCGCGGACGTCCGACATGTAAGCGACCTTGGACTCGACATGCGGCCAGGCGCCCAGGTTTTGCAAGGCGGCCTTGGCGTAGGTGCCGGCGGGGACGTGCGTCGGCTCGCCCATCGCCAGGCGGCCTCCCCCGAGCGCCGCCGCCAGATCGACGCCCGGTGCGATGCGCAGCGCCAAGGGATTCCCCGCCGGCACGATCAGCACCAGCCGGTTGCTCAATAAGTCGATCCGGCTGTCCACATCGATGGCGCCGCGCGCGGCCAGGAAATCCATCCAGGCGCCGTTGGCGGACAGGTAAAGATCGGCCGGGGCGCCCCGGACGATCTGCTGCGCCAACGTCGACGACGCGGCGAAGACCGGGCGTAGGATGCCGCGGCCGCTGGCGGCGAACATGGCGGCGACGGCGGTGATCGCCTCGGTAGTGCTGGCCGCCGCGAACAGGGTCGTTGGGGGCTCGGCGCGCGCCGAAAGCACCGGGGGGAGCGCCAATGCGGCGCCCAGCAACGTCAGAAAACGGCGGCGGTGGGGGCGGTCCGTCGCCCTGGAGTCAGTCGCCATAGAGATCGTCCGGGTCCACCTCGACCGGCAGCACGTTCCGTATCTCGCCGCTGGCCCGCAATTGCCGATAGAAGCAGGCGCGCCGGCCGGTGTGGCAGGCCACCCCGGTCTGATCGACGCGCAGCAGCAAGGCATCGCCGTCGCAGTCCAGGCGCATCTCGACCAACTTTTGACTCTGCCCCGACGATTCGCCTTTGCGCCACAGTTGCCGGCGGGACCGGGACCAGTAGCAGACCCGGCCGGTCTCCAAGGTCTCCGCCACCGCGTCGCGGTTCATCCAGGCGAGCATAAGAACCTCGCCGGAATCGTGCTGCTGCGCGATCGCCGGGACCAGGCCGTCGGCATCGAAGCGGATCCTGGCGACGGTATCGGCAGCATCGGGGGCATCGGTAGCGTCGGCGCCGGTTTTGCTCATCGGGCCGGTTTTGCTCATCGGAGTGTCTCCATTGGGGCCCGCCTTTGTGACACAATCCGCCGGGCGGGCAAATGTATGACGGACGGCCCGGCGGAGGCTAGCGCGGCGATCTGCAGCAGTCGCGAACAACTTTCAACAACATAACGCTGTCGTGATTGAAAAAAACGAACAACTTGGGGGCGCATGGGGTAATAGTATCGCCGCGGCTGCATGGCCTGTTGCCTTTCCCCGAGGGATGTTACATGGTTTGTATTCGTCGGTGACCGCCGCCCGCTGATTGCAGCCCACAGGGAAGGCTGCAAGGGCTGGCCGCGGTTTGCGGTCGACAATGACAAAATGAACAGCAGGGAAGGTGTTTCAAATGAAAGTATTAACGAGTCTGGTTATTGCCGGGGCGGCTCTCGCGATGTCCACCGCGGCCTCCGCCGGTACGCTGGAGGACGTGACCGAAAAGGGCTTCGTCCAGTGCGGCGTCAGCCAGGGACTACCCGGCTTCTCGAACCCCGATGAAAATGGCAACTGGACGGGCATCGACGTGGATATTTGCCGCGCCGTTGCGGCCGCCGTGCTCGGCGACGCCAGCATGGTGAAATTCACGCCGCTGTCGGCGAAAGAGCGCTTCACGGCGCTGCAGTCCGGCGAAGTCGACATCCTGTCGCGCAACACCACGTGGACCCTGGTCCGGGACACGGCCCTGGGCCTCAATTTCGCCGGCGTCAACTACTACGACGGCCAGGGCTTCATGATCCGCAAGGACATGGGCGTCAAGAGCGCCATGGAACTCGACGGGGCCAGTGCCTGCGTGAACATCGGCACGACCACCGAGCTCAATCTCAGCGACTTCTTCCGCGCCAACAACATGAAGTTCAATCCCGTCGTCTTCGAGAAGGCCGACGAGGTTGTCGCCGCGTACGACGCGGGCCGGTGCGATGTCTACACGACCGATCAATCCGGTCTGGCGGCGCAGCGGCAGAAGCTGAAGGAGCCGGACGCGCACATGATCCTGCCGGAGATCATCTCCAAGGAGCCGCTGGGTCCGGTGGTTCGTCACGGCGACGACAAGTGGTTCGATGTCGTCAAGTGGACCCTCTACGCGATGCTCGAGGCGGAGGAGTTTGGTGTCAACTCGGGCAACGTCGACAAGATGAAGGACTCGGACAATCCGGGCATCCGCCGTCTGCTCGGCGTCGAGGGTGACGGCGGCAAGAGCCTGGGCGTCCGCGACGACTGGGCCTACAACATCGTCAAGCAGGTCGGCAACTACGGCGAGAGCTTCGATCGCTATGTCGGCCCGAACACTCCGTTGGCCCTGGAGCGCGGCCTGAACGCGCTCTGGAAGGACGGCGGGTTGCAGTACGCGATGCCGGTCCGCTAACCGGCCGCATGTGAAACGGAAGAGGGTGCGCCCGGTGTTTGCGCGGGCGCACCCTCGGTTTCTCAGTCCGCTTCGCATCCTCTAGGGGAGGCAACCCGTGGCCGTAGACCAAGTCGCGCCGGCGGCACGGCCGCCATTCTTTTACGATCCGCGCGTTCGCGCCATCTTCTTTCAAGTTCTGGCCCTCGGCCTGGTGATTCTCGGCGGGGCTTACCTGGTCAACAACACGCTGGCCAACCTGGCCCGCCAGGGCATCGCCTCGGGATTCGGTTTCCTCGATACGACAGCCGGATTCAGCGTGTCGATGAGTCTCATCGAGTACAGTGAGGAATCATCCTACGGCCGGGCGTTCTTGGTAGGCTTGGTCAATACGCTCCTGGTTTCCGCGATCGGTGTTTTTTTCGCGACCATTTTGGGATTTATTGTTGGCGTCGCGCGCCTGTCGCGAAATTGGCTCGTGGCCAAGATGGCGGCGGCCTACATCGAGCTCTTGCGTAACATTCCGCTGCTTTTGCAGCTTTTCTTTTGGTATTTCGCGGTGTTGCGGGCCTTGCCGTCGCCGCGCGACAGCGTCCAGTTGTTTGGCAGCTTTTTCCTCAACAACCGCGGTCTGTCCTCGCCGTCGCCGATTTTCGAGCCCGGCTTTTCGTCCATAACCATCGCCTTTGCTATCGGCATTGTTGCCGCCGTTTTGATCGCCCGATGGGCGCGCAAGCGCCAGGAGGCAACGGGCGAGCAGTTTCACAGTTTTTGGGTAGGGCTCGGTATCATCGTCGGCCTGCCGCTTCTGGCAGCCGTCCTCACCGGGTTCCCGCTGTCGTGGGATACGCCGGAGTTGCGCGGCTTCAACTTTGTCGGCGGCATGGTTCTCATTCCCGAGTTCGTCGCCCTTGTGGTGGCGCTGTCGACATATACGGCGGCGTTCATTGCCGAGATCGTCCGCGCCGGGATCATGGCCGTCAGCCATGGCCAGACCGAGGCGGCGTTCGCCCTGGGCCTGCGGCGTTCCCAGACCCTGCGCCTGGTGATCATTCCGCAGGCTCTACGGGTCATCATTCCACCGCTGACGAGCCAGTATCTGAATCTGACCAAGAACACATCCCTGGCCGTGGCCATCGGTTATCTGGATATCGTCAACGTGTTCGCGGGCGTG
>JAJFGI010000205.1 GCA_021776215.1 Kiloniellaceae bacterium
ATCCATGAAATTCGCCGGATTGCCGCCCGCATCCTTGAGCATGTCGAGGGTGGCCAGCGCCAAGCCGGCGCCATTGACGACAACGCCGATATCGCCGTCGAGCTTGACGTAGTTCATTTCATAGCGCTGCGCTTCGAGCTCCGCCGGATCGCTCTCGGCCGGGTCGTACAACGCCGCAAGCTCGGGATGGCGGAACAGGGCATTATCGTCGATCGACATCTTCACATCGAGCGCGAACAAATCCCCTTCCGGCGTGAAAGCCAGCGGATTGATCTCAATCAGGCTGGCATCGAGCTCGACGAATGCTTGATGCAACCGGCCGAAGAGGTTCGCCGCGTCATCCGCGAGCTTGCCGTCCAGCGCCAGCTTTTTCGCAAACGCCCGCAGATCCTTCTTCGAAAATCCATCGATTGGATGGGCAACGACCTTCTCGATGAGACTGGAATCACGCGCGGCCCGCTCTTCGATGTCCTCGCCCCCCGCGCGGGCGCCGATCAGGGCCACGGATCCGCTCGCCCGATCAACGAGCGCCGCCACATAGATGCTGCGGTCATGATCGATCACCTGTTCGACACTGACCCGCCGCACCACGCGGCCCTCGGGTCCCGTCTGTGCGGTGACGAGCCGTTGCCCAAGCAACGATTGCGCGGCAATGGCGGCCGCTTCGGAACTGTCGACGATGCGCACGCCGCCGGCACTGCCGCGGCCGCCGGCCAACACCTGCGCTTTGATGGCCCAGCGCTCCCCGGCGATGCGCGAGACGAGCGCCGCCGCCGCATCGGCTGTTTCCGCCACGTCGCTTTCGGGCAGAGGAATGCCGTAGCGCGCCAGTATGGCCTTCGCCTGATACTCGTGGATGTTCATGGCCGCCCATCCTCCCGTCGCGGGCACCGGCTCTCCGCCCCCTGCGGACAGCCGCCGCTTCCGACCGCTTCGGGCGCTGTGTCGAGCGCCGCGCGGTTCTTTGGTATGCCACACACCATATACCACTCCCCGGTCTCAGACAACACGCCTGCGGGGCAGGGCGCGGCCCGTTTTAGCCCCGTTCTATGCCGGGTTCTTGTCGGGCCCTGGATGGCGTCTTGACAAGGAGCGAAAAACCGTCTCGACTATTGGTGGCATACCAGAGACCAAATACCAGCCACAGCGCCCCGGTATGTAGAGATCGACCTGCCTACGAGAGTAGGGAGACGAATGGGACGAAAAGCAATAAGATCATGTGTCCCGAGCACCACGTGCTGACACCATGGGAGGAACCAAATGACCCGGATAACAAGACGTAGCGTATTGAGCCTCGGCCTTCTCGCTGGGGTCAGCCTGGCGGTGGCGGGCATGCCCCATCAGGCGTCCGCCGAATGGAAGCCGCAGAAACCCGTCGAATTCGTGATCATGGCAGGCCAGGGCGGTGGCGCGGATCGGCTGGCCCGATTCATCCAAAGCATAATCGAAAAGAACAAGTTCGCCGAAGTGCCGTTCATCCCGATCAACAAGGGCGGCGGTTCGGGCGCGGATGCCCTGCGTTATCTGAAGGATAAGAAGGGCGACCCGCACGTCATCATGGCGACCTTGAACAGCTACTATACGACGCCGCTGCGCAATCCCGGGATCGGTGTCGATATCAACGATTTCACACCGATCGCCCGCCTTGCCGAAGACACCTTCGTCCTGTGGGTGAATGCGGATTCGCCCATCAAGTCTCTCGACGACTACCTCAAGTCTGTCCAGGATAAGGGCGTGGCCTGGAAGATGGGCGGCACGGGCACGGGACAGGAAGATTCCCTGGTCACCGCCATGCTTGAGAAAACCTACGGGGTCAAGATGACCTACGTGCCGTTCAAGGGCGGCGGGGACGTGGCAAAGAATCTCGTCGGCGGCCATATCGATTCGACCGTCAACAATCCGTCTGAGCAGATGGGCTTTTTCGAGGCCGGTAAGTCCCGCCCGCTCGCGGCGCTGACCCCGGAACGCATTTCGAACTTCCCCGACACGCCGACCTTCGCCGAGTTGGGCCACCCCGAACTGGTGTATTACATGCAGCGCTCCGTCGTTGCGCCGGGCGGTATCGACGCCGATGTCGCCGCGTACTACACCGACGTGTTCGACAAAGTCTACAAGTCCGCGGACTGGCAGGATTATTGCAAAAAACAAGCTTTGCAGTGCGCTTGGCTGACCGGGGCTCCGTTGAAAAAGTATTTCGGCGAAGAGCTGGAAAAGCACCACGCTTTGCTGAAGGAAATGGGCGAAGCCAAGTAAGATTTTCCGGCAACGCTTTGTAGGACGATCAAGGTAGGGGGAGCAGTTCACATGCGTCGGGCAGAAATCGGTATGGCCGTCGTTTTGGGGCTGTTCTCCCTCTACCTCATGTATATGAGCCAGATCCCGCCGCTTGAGATCGGCTGGGTGCCGAAGAAGGGACCGGGCGCCGGCGCCTTTCCCTTCTGGCTCTCTCTCGGCATGTTGATCTGCTGCATCGCGATCGCCATCCGCGGCCTGCTGGGCAAGACCCCCCAGTCCCGTTCAAGCGACGTCTTCATGGATCGGCAAACGATGACCAACGTGGGGATCACCGTTGCCGCCATATTCATGATGCTGCTGTTGACGCACTTCATCGGCGCATATTTCGCCATGTTCCTTTTTTTCGCGTTCTATCTGGGCGTCGTCGGCAAGCACAAACTGCCGACAACGTTCGCTGTCTCCCTCCTGTTTCCGACAGCCGTCTTTTTTCTGTTTGAGTCCGGCATGAAAATCCTTCTGCCGAAGGGGTATGCCGAGCCGCTTTTCATTCCCCTGTACAAACTGTTCGTCTATTAGACATCGGTTCGCGGCCTTCACGATTTAGGGTCAGGGCTCGCTCATACGGCGACGCCGCGAGAAGATTTCCGCCCCCCTGCGCTTCATCTTGCGTCGTTCAAATATATTGGCGTATGGTATACCAGTAGACCACGCGCGGGCAGGATGGATGGTCCGGAACCCGCACTGGCTCTGCCCGGACGACCGGCCACGTTCAAGAGCACGGCGCCCGAAGTGGGAGGAAACGGACTCATGTCGGGCCGGCGAGCAAGCACTTCTTTCGATACGGCGGCGACCAGCTTGGTCCAGCCGCGCCACACTGACCTGGCGGGCCGGCGGACTCTCTCCCTACCATCAGGCGGCCCGCGAACCGGGCGGCGCCGCGTTCACCGGGCGGGCTCCGCCTTGTACAGTTGACGACGTTTAGCGGAGTGACCGCGTAATGGAAATGCTGTCGCATCTCATGGACGGTTTTACCGTCGCCTTCCAGCCGCTCAATTTGGGGCTCATGCTGGCCGGTTGTTTTCTCGGCATCATTATCGGGGCCATGCCGGGGCTGGGATCGGTCAATGGTGTAGCGATCCTGCTGCCGATCACCTTTGTCGTGCCGCCGACCGGCGCCATCATCTTCCTGGCCGCGATCTATTACGGCGCCATGTACGGCGGCGCGATTTCCTCGATCATGCTGGGCATACCAGGCGCCTCGACCGCCGTGGCGACGACCTTCGACGGCCGACCTATGGCCTTGCAAGGCAAGGCGGACCACGCCCTCATCGCCGCGGCCGTGGCCTCCTTCGTCGGCGGCACCATTTCCATTATCCTGTTCACGCTGTTTGCGCCGCCGCTGGCCGATTTCGCCCTGAGATTCGGACCGCCGGAGGAATTCGCGCTGATGGTTCTGGCCTTTGCCACCTTTGTCGGCCTGGGCGGCGACGATATTCCCAAGACGCTCTTCATGATCATGTTCGGTCTGGTCCTGTCGGCGGTCGGCCTGGACATCATCTCTGGCCGCCCGCGCCTGGTCTTCTTCGACCTGGCGGGCCTCTATGGGGGCATCTCCTTCATCGTGCTGGCCATCGGCATTTACGGCATCGGCGAAATGCTGTGGACCCTGGAGACCTCGAAGGGAAAGGTCGAGATCGCCGCGCACAAGTTCACGTTCGGCCGGCTCATCGAAGGCTTCCGAAACCTGTCTCATTCGCTGCGCACCATGGTTCTATCCTCGTTCCTCGGCTATTTCGTTGGCATTCTGCCGGCGGCCGGTGCCACGCCGGGTTCGCTGATGGCCTATGGCATGGCCAAGGCCATGTCCAAGGACCCGGATCAATATGGCAAAGGCGCGGTCAACGGCGTCGTCGCGCCGGAATGCGCCAACAATGCCGCATCCACCGGATCCATGTTGCCGATGATGACGCTGGGCATTCCCGGCTCGCCGACGACGGCGATCCTGTTGGGCGGCATGATTATTTGGGGCCTCACCCCGGGACCATTGCTGTTCACCAACGAGCCCGAGTTCGTTTGGGGCCTGACCGCCAGCCTTTATGCGGCGAACCTGACCACGGTGATCCTGAACATCGCGCTCATCCCCGCCTTTGTCTGGATGCTGCGCATGCCGTTCACCATTCTGGCGCCGATCATCTTCGTACTCTGCTTCATCGGCGGTTTCGCCCCCGACAGCCGCATGTTCGATCCCTGGCTGATCCTGTTGTTCGGCGCCGTCGGCTATTTGATGCGCAAGCTCGACTATCCGATGGCGCCGCTGGTTCTGGCCATCGTGCTGGGGCCGCTGGCCGAGGGGTCCTTCCGCCAGACGATGATCGCGGAACGGGGCGACTGGACGGTGCTGTTCACCCGTCCCCTGTCGGGCATCACCATGGCCCTCGCCCTCGCCCTTTTCGTCTATCCGCTGATTCTGATGTGGCGGCGCAAGAACAGGAGGGCCAAGGCGGTTTGAGGGGCCGGCTTCCCGCCCCCTGGCGGGGGGCCCGGCGCCGTGCATTTCGGCCG
>JAJFGI010000206.1 GCA_021776215.1 Kiloniellaceae bacterium
CTATCGCTGGTTGTTCTTCTGTGTCGCGAACATCTACGAGGCGGATCTGCGCTACTACTATGCCGACCGCTATACCGACGATACCGCTGGCCGCGAGGGGGTGCGCGGCGCGGCGGCGCGGCAGATGCGCGAGTCGTTCGCGATCGTCGAGCGGGCGCTCGACCCTGGGCCTTATCTGTTGGGCGCGCATTACAGTATCGCCGATCTCTACCTGACCATGCTCACGAGTTGGGGGTCGGCTGCCGACGGCTCCGCGGGGTGCGCGCGCATCCAGACGCTATGCGCGTTGGTGCGCGAACGTCCGGCCGTGGCGCGCATCTGGTCGCGGAACTTTCCAAAATAGGCGCCGGCCGGTACGCTGGCGGCGCGGCCCACGACCCGGCCCACGGCACGAGCGGAAACGGAGAGAGCATGCTGCTGCATCACTGTACCTGGCGCGAGGTGGAGGAACGTCTGGCGCGCGATACCGGCATCATCATTCCCATTGGCTCGACCGAGCAGCATGGACCTAACGGACTGATCGGCACCGACGCACTGTGCGCCGAGGTGGTCGCGAAGGGCGTCGGCGAGGCGGCGGATGCCCTGGTCGCGCCGACGGTTTCGGTGGGCATGGCGCAGCACCACCTGGGCTTTCCCGGCAGCATGACCCTGCGGCCCTCCACCCTCATCGCGGTGGTGCGCGATACGGTGCAATCGCTTGCCCGGCACGGCTTCACCCGGATCTTTTTTATCAACGGCCACGGCGGCAATATCGCCACCGTCACCGCCGCGTTCTCCGAGGTCTATGCGGAGAGCAGCCTGGATGGCGAGCGCCGCAACGCCCCGAGCCTGCGCTGCCGCCTGAAGAATTGGTACGACAGTCCGGCCGTGCGCCGGCTCTCGCGCGAGCTTTACGGCAGCGCGGAGGGCAGCCACGCTACGCCGTCCGAGGTGGCGCTGACCCAGTACGCCTTTCCCGAGAGCATCAAGTCGGCGGAGATGTCGCCGACCATCGCGCCGGTCGGCCCCTTCCACGATGCCCTGGATTATCGCCGCCGGTTTCCCGATGGCCGGATCGGCTCGAACCCGGCGCTGGCCTCGCCCCAAGCCGGCCAGCGGCTCTATGAAGCCGCGGTCGGCGATCTGACGGGAGATTACCGGGAATTCCTCGCCGCGGACTGATGCCGTGACGGGCGGGCGCAGGTTGTAATGGTGGTGAAAGAATTCCGAGGTAGGGTCCGTCTGGCACCCTGCCTCCTGTCGATTCCTGAGTCCGAAAGAACAACATGCTCCCAGTGACGCGCCGGCGACTGTTCGCGCTTCTCGGCGGCACGGCCACCCTGGCTGTCGCGGCACCGGCATTCCCGATCGGCTTGGCGGATGATGAGCCCGGCGGGGCAACCGGATCCCTGAGTTTCACGCCGCTGCGGGTGCCCCACCCGTTGCCCGTCTATACCCGCCGGTCGAGCAGCCTGGCCGGGCCTGCCGGAACCCATAGAATTCTCGCGCCGTCGGCCACGGCGGAGTTGGCGACGTATGACGTGATCGACGATCTCGTCGTGCCGCCGGAGTTCGAGCGCTATGTCATCGTCCGCTGGGGTGATCGGGTCTTTGCCGACGCCGATGACTATGTCGGTTACAACAACGATTTCAATGGATTCATTCCAGACCCGCAACGGCCCGGCGAGGGCATGTTGTGGATCAACCACGAGTTCATCTCGCGACCGTTTTCCGCGGAGACGCCCGACCCGTCGGCACCTGCGACCGACACTGGCAGCGTATTCGAGAGGTTCATCGGGTTCCCCTGGCCGCGCGAGCGTATCCACGAGGTGTATGGCGAGTTGCTCTACAATCTCGGCGGCTCGGCGGTGCGGTTACACCGCGACGGGAACGGGCGTTTCGCGGTCATGCCGGGACACGCGCTCAACCGACGCCTGCATGGCCTGTCGGGCCTGGCGATCAACGCGGAGCGGCCGGATCACTTCAAGGACGTGACCTCGTGGGGCGCCCGCGCCCATCAGATCGGCGACGCGAACTATCTGATCGGTACGGGCCCGGCGGCGACCGAGGTTTTTGCGCGGCTCAGCGCGGACGGTCTGGGCAACCGCATCATCGGAACGGCCTTCTCCTGCGCGGGAACGGTGACGCCGTGGGGAACCGTGCTCGTTGGCGAGGAGAACACCGAGGCGAGCAGCCGCCGACATATCGGCGTTCAGGGCCAGATGCGCCGGGACGGCACGCAGACCGGCTACATCCTGCGCACGACCAGTTTTTCTTTCGGCTTGGTCGGCGAGAAGTATGGCTGGCTCGTCGAAATCGATCCGGCCGATCCTAACTTTCGCGCCCGCAAGCATACGGCTCTCGGCCGGTTCCGGCACGAGAACGTGACACTCCGCGCCGCCAGGGGGCGGCCGGTTGTGACGTATATGGGCGACGACCGAAAGGGCGGGCACGTGTGGCGATACGTCAGCGCCGGCGTGCTTGACGACCCCACCGACCGGGATCGCGCGAGCAAGCTGCTGGAAGAGGGTACCCTCTACGTCGCCCGTTTCGACCCGCCGGCCGGCGAAGCGATGCGCGGGACGGGAACCTGGATTCCCATGCGCCTCTCGACGCCGACGGCGCCTCTCTCGCCGAGTGTTCTGGCATCCGCCGAGCTGGCGGCCACCGGCGCGGCGAGCTACGGCGGCCTGCTGCAACTGCCGCGCCGCCGCGGTGTGGCGGGTGAACGCGAAGATGGGCACCTGCTTGAGGTTACGGTCGAGAATGAGGCGGCTGTTCTGCCCGACTATCGCGGCAAGACGGTCGCCGATTTCTACGAGTCGTACGGTGCCGCGCTGTGCGATGCATTCGCCGTCGGCAACCTGGTGGGGGGTACGCCGACCGCGCGGCCGGAGGAACTGGCCATCCATCCGACCACCGGCGAAGTCTATATCGCCTTCACGCGGGGCACGCCCGGTTCCGAGGGCTACCCGGATTCACGCATCTTCCAGACCGGCAAGTTCGACGCGAATGTTGCCGGCCGCCAACCGTTCGGCGGTCTCTACAAGATTGCCGAGGACGATCCGACCGGCACCGGCGAGACCTTCGTTTGGCAGCGTGTACTGCAAAGCGGCGAGGCAGGCGCGAAGGACGGCGCCGGATTCGCCAGCGTCGACAATATCGCCTTTACCGCCCAAGGCGATCTTCTGTGCCTGACCGATGTGTCGAACGGCTATCTGAATGGCATCGCCGAAGGCGCCGATCCGTTCCCGCTGTCCATCGAGCATGCGACTGTCGGCCGTCATTCCGCCCCTATCGAGGGCGTGTTCGGCAACAATTGGGCATTTGTTATCCCCGCCCAAGGGCCTGAGGCGGGATCGCTGGTGCCGTTGGCCATCGGCCCCGTGCGCTGCGAGTTGACCGGTCCAGCCTTCGTCGGCGACGACACGCTTCTCCTCTCAATTCAGCACCCCGGCGAGGATGCGCCCTTTGACGAGCCGGGCAGAACGGTGACCCGCGATATCGAGATGCTTGGCTTGGACGGCCGTCTCTTCATGCAGCGGCGGACCATACCGGTGGGCAGCAACTGGCCGGGCAACATCGAAGGCAAGCCGGATGATCCGCCCCGTCCGGCAGTGGTGGGAATACGCCGCAAGGATGGCGGCCGGCTACTTTAACTCAGAGTGGTGGCGAGGGTGCGGCACAGGCGGTCGATGTCGTCCCCATCGTGATAGAGGCCGAAGCCAAAGCGCAGCCGGTCACCCCGGTAGTCGGCAATCACGTTCTCCGCCAGCAGGCGGCGGTGAATGGTACTCGCCTCGGGGGTGCGGAAAGTCAGGAAATGGCCGCGCTCGGCAACCGATATCGGCACGACGAGTTGGTCGGGGTTCAGCGCCGGCACGCGTAAATCCGCCAGCCCCTCGGCGAATTGCTGTTGCAGCGCTTGCACATGAGCATGGATCGTCGGTACATCGATGCCGGTCTTCGCCAGCCAATCGAGCACGGCGCGCAGGCGATAGAGACCGACCGGATCGAAGGTCGCGCCGAGAAACCGGCTGGCGTCCGCCGCGTAGGTGACAGGGCCGCCGCTTGCCGCCTCCAAGGCGGTGAAGGCCGCGAACCAGCCGGTATCGCGGGGCCGCGGGCAGATGCCGGGCGGGGCGTGCAGGAACACCGCCCCTTCGCCGGCCATGGCATACTTGTAGCCGCCCGCCAGATAGAAGGCGCGGTCGGCGACGGCGCCCAGATCGGTCGGCACGGCGAGGAAGCCGTGGTAGCCGTCGATCACCACCAGGGCACCGCTTGCCGCCACGGTGCCGACCAGGGCGGCGAGGTCGGCCACGGCAAAACCGGAATCGTAAAAGACTTGGCTGACGTAAACGAGGTCATAGCCGCCGCCCGCCGCCGCCTCGGCGAAGCGCTCGGTGAACTCGCCCAAGGGTTCGGTGGGGACGCGGCGGACGGTCGCCAACCCGTCCTCTTCCAGGCGGCGCATCTGGCGGGCGAAGGAGTGGAACTCGCCGTCGGTTGTCAGCACCCGGATCGGCCGGCCGCTGGGGAGGCATGAGAGTAGGCGTCCCAGAAAGCCGTGGGTGTTCGGCCCGAACGTGAGGGTGCCGGGATCGGGCAACGCCAGCAGGGCGGCGATACGTCCCTGCACGGCCGGCCAGATGTCGGTGAAGAGATACGCCCATTTGCCATCCGCCAAACGCGCCGCATCGTCCCAACAGTGCATCTGCGCGTCATAGGTCACGTCCGGCCAGGGATGATGGCTGTGCGCGGCGACGTGCAGGCGGTTCGGATCGGCGGCGAAGAAGCGGCGAAAGTGCGCCTTGTAGGTCACCCCGTTTCTCCTGGGCCCGATTCTCCGGCGTAGGTATAGCCCATGGCCTGGCGCATGGCCGCCGGCAGCTCGGGCAGGCGCGAGCGCGGGATGAAGAAAGTGGACAGGGCGAAAAGATCGCCGAAGATACGGTGCCGTTCCGCCGTCTGCCGCAAATAGTCGTGGCCCGATGAGCCGCCGGTGCCCACCTTGCGGCCGATCATCCGCTGCACCATCAGGGCATGCTGATAGCGCCAATTGGTCAACGTCTCGTCGATATCCATGAGGCCGCTGAGCAGGCGGAAGGGAAGCTGCAGCACCGGCTCGTGGCGGTAGAGGTTGATGAAGATGGCCGCCTGCAGCGCCCGCCAGGACAGACGCCAAATTCCTTGGGCCACCAGCTCGCTGTGCCGGACCTCGTCGAAGATCGAGGCGAAACGTTCGCGCGATGCGGCGATGGCGCGAGTTTCGGCCTCGATCTCCCCGGTGCTTAGCGCCGGGTTGGCGCGCACCAGGGCGGCATCGCTGTCCAGCATGTCCTCCACCGCCTGCCGGTAGACGACGCTGAAATCGTAGCCCGAGCCGTGCAGGAACGGCGTGCGTTCAAGCCAGCGCTCGATCAGATCGGAGAGGGACGGCTTTGCCGCCGCCGCCTGCAGGCGCCCGCGGTCGGCGGCGGCCATACGCGCGTCGATGGGGCGGCCCTCGAAGGTCACCCGGTCGGCCTGGCGAAGCCCCAGCCGCGTTTCGATCAGGCGGAATTGCAGGCTTTGAAAGCCGGAGGCGGGAACCAGCAGGTCGCGGAAGTCGAGAAAATCCATGGGTGTCATGGTCTCCAGCACGCCCAACTGGTGAATCAGCAGCCGCTGCACCGCGACGATGCGGTCGATGCCCTGCGCCACCAGGCCGAGATCGCGGTCATCGGCGTGCGGTCCAGCGAACAGCGTCTCGATCCGGTCAAGCTCGAAGAGGATGAGCTTGAACCAAAGCTCGTAGGTCTGGTGCACGATGATGAACAGCATTTCGTCGTGCGCCGGGCGGCCCTGCTTTTCGGAGCGCCGCTGCTGGCACTCGAGCAGGCGCTCGAGTTGGAGGTGTTCGGCATAGGTTAGCGGTGTGTCACGTGTCGGCATCGATGGCTCCCCCCCTCTGCCCGCCGGGCGACTCGGGCACCGGCAATGCCATAGGGAGTCTAGCATAGGGAACAGGGACGGCGATTTGGGGAGGCCGGAGGCAAGGAATCTCAGAACAGATAATCGCTTTATGATATATTTGAACCTGAATACGGTAGTATTTGGCATGTGGCGGCGGGCGCCGGGGTGAATATTCACCATAGTTCATGGCTTTGAGTCGATGGCATGCCAGCGTAGAATATGGCATACGCCGATCCACAGGCGAGGAGAGTATTGGCATGACAAGAAACCGAGTTTGCGCCGTCGTGGTGTTGTTTAGTCTTTTCTTGGGCGCGGGCCCGGCAGTTGCCGCCGAACTCTATGGCACATTACTAAAAATCCAACGGTCCGGAACCATCGTTATCGGCCATCGTGAATCATCCGTGCCGTTCTCCTACGTGACCGGGCAGGGCCTTCCGGAGGGGTATTCCATCGATCTGTGCCTGCGGATCGCCGAAAAGGTGAAGGATGTGGTCGGCCAGGCGGACCTCGAGATCGACTTCATGATGGTTGATCCGAAGACACGAATTCCCTTGGTCGCAAATGGCACCGTCGATATCGAGTGCGGATCGACGACCAACACTCTGACACGGCAGCAGGAGGTCGATTTTGCCAATACGACCTTCATCACCGGCACCAAATTGCTGGTGAAGAAGGATTCGGGCATTCAGGAAATCGAGGACATGGACGGCAAGGCCATCGCTCTGACCCAAGGCACGACCAACGAGGGGGTCATCAAGGCCATCGCCGCACGGGAAAATCTCGACCTCAGGATTTTGCCTGTCAGGGATCATGCGGAGGGGTTTGAGGCACTGGAAAGCGGCCGCGTGGATGCCTATGCCACCGACCATATCCTGTTGCACGGGTTGGCATCAGCGTCCGAATCGCCGGATAATTATGAAGTGGTGGGTCGGTTCTTGTCCTATGATCCGTATGGCATGATCCTGCGCCGCGACGATTCAGCCTTTCGGCTGGTGGTGAATTCAGTGCTGGCCGATCTGTTCCGCTCGGGTGAGATCAATGCCATTTACGCCAAGTGGTTCGACCCGTTGGGTGTGCCGCAAACGGACTTGCTTAAGGCGGCATTCCAAATCCAGTCTTGGCCGGACTGATCCGGTGAGTTGAGATTGGCGTATGCAGGGTAAATGGTTCTCCGCGATCGTTGTTTTCGGGATTGCCGGCGGTTTCGCTGGCGTGGCCGCTGGTGTGGCCGAGGTGCGGGCGGCTGAACTGGCGGCGGCCGACCTGCGGGAGATGGAACAGCTCCTGGCGCAGCTCAATTTCGATCCGGGTGTCGTCGACGGCAAGGTCGACGATCGGACGCGAACCGCGATTCGTCTGTACCAGGAATTCGCCGTCCTGCCGGTCGATGGCGAACCCAGCGCCAATCTGCTGCGCGAGCTCCGCCAGGTCTCCCAAGCCTATACCGAGATGCACGAGGCGGCGCCCGTGGCGGCCCAGACGGGGCCTGACGCGGGGCCAGAGACGGGGCCAGACGCGGGGCCAGACGCGGGGGCGGCGGAGGCCGAGGCGGACTCAGCGTCACCGACCAATCCGGACCCAGAAATCGCGGAGACGGTAAAGCCGGGCGCCGCCAACTCGGCCGATGCCGCCGTGGCCGTTGTGGCGCCAGAAGCGGCGGCGCCGGCACCGGAACCCCAACTGGCCGCGGAACCCAACGACGCCGAAGCCGAGGCGGCCAAGCCGGGGAGCGAGCCCGAGGTCGCCGAAACGGAGGAGATTCCACGCGAACCGGCGCCCGAGATTGCCGCCGCCGCACCGGCCGAGCCCGCGCCGGCGCCCGACGTGGCCGAGCCCGTGGCACCGGTGTCGGCGCCGTCCGCCGGGTCGGAAATCCGGACGGGCGAGTCGGGGCCAGAGTCGGCGCCCGTGCCCGCGCCGGAGGCCATCGAATCGGAAAACCCGGCGCCCGAGGCGCAGCCAGAGTCGAACGCGGCGACGGCGGCGGTACCGGTGCCGGAGCGAGATGCCGCTGCCGCCGAGGCCGCCGATCCACCGGTGCGGCCCAAGGCCGAGGCCGGTTTCAATTTGACGGGGATGATCGCGCGGCTGAAGCAGCGGAGCGATGGGGTGGCCCCAGCCGTGCCCGCGCCCGTCGCCGGGACCGACCGCGCAGGATACGAGCGTACGCTGATTTGGAACGTGCAGCAGGAGCTTCAGCGCATCGGCATCTCCCCCGGTCCGGCTGACGGTAATCTGCGGGCGCGGACCACGGCTGCCATTGAAACATACCAGCGGGCGCGTGGCCTGCCCGCGGACGGTCTGGTCACGGAACAACTGCTCGCCCGCTTGAGGGTGGAGGCCCCGCCGCCAGGCCCCGCTGCCCCGCGACCGCAGGGCGACACTGCAATACCGGAAGGCGATGCTGTGCCGCTTGGCTCCGTCGCGCCGCAGACGGCGGGCATCGATGTGGCGCCCCGGAACGGGTACCAGGCCTTCCGCGCCGGCTATGGCGCCGCCCAGGCCGGTGACTATGGCTCTGCGGTTAAACTGTACGACCAGGCCATCGACGGCGGCGACTTGGCTTTGGAGCATCTGGCCGCGGCCTTGTACAACCGTGCCAATGCCTATCAGTACCTGGGCATCCTGGACAAAGCGATCGAGGATTACAGCGCCGCCATCATCAACAAGCCAGGGTTCCCCGCCGCATACTACAATCGCGGCTTTGCCCTGGATTTGACGGGCGAGAAGGCGCGCGCGGTCGAGGATTTCCGCACGGCACGCGATCTCGGGCTGCAACGGCTCGGCATCCGCTCGCCCGATCTCCCGCCGCCGCTGCTTTAGACGAATCGCCAAAAGGTGGCTGGAGGAGCTAGACTGTCATCGGAGCATGCGCAGACGGGGAGTTCGCTCGATGCCAGATATTCTTGGCCGCGTCCTCTGTTATCTCGGGTTGCACGACTTCGTGCTGACCGATGCGACCTTCGGCTTCGGCGCTCCGGGCGGCATCAGCAAGCTGCGCTGCCGCCGTTGTGGTAAAATCAAGAGCAAGCTGATGTAGGAGATGCCCGGGTAGTATCGAGTGCCGCCTTGTTTTGGCGGCGCTGCCTTTTCCAGGTCATCTCTTCGACTTCCCGGATTTTGCGGTAACGACAGGTCTTAGACGAACTCGCGGATGTCCTGCTTCAGTTTGACCGAGTTCAAGAGTGTCGATCTTGCGCACCAGATCGCTTAGCTTCGCGAACCCATAAGTTCGCGAGTCAAAATCCGACGCCAGATTGTAGAGCTGACTGCCGACACGACCCAAGTTCACCCATCCATCGTCGCTCTCCATCTCGGAGATAACCTTGTTCAATAGGCGTTTTGCGTGGGTGATAGACTGCAGCGGCTTCGCGGCGGCCCGGGCATCGGCGGTCTGGGCCTCGGGCAGCAGGTTCTCCGTATAGATGAAACGCCGGCAGGCTTGCCGGAAGCTCTCCGGGGTCTTTTGTTCCCCGAACCCGAACACATCCACACCTTCCTCTCGGATACGCGCCGCGAGGCGCGTGAAATCGCTATCGGAGGACACGAGGCAGAAGCCGTCGAACCGGCCGCTGTGCAGCAAATCCATCGCGTCGATCACCAGCGTGATATCGGACGCATTCTTGCCGGTCGTATAGGCGAATTGCTGGTGTGGGATGATCGCATGCTTGGAAAGTATGTCGGCCCATGCCTTGGAACGCGTGCCGGAAAAATCACCATAAATCCGCCGGACGCTGGCTTCTCCGATCTTGGCGATCTCCTCGAATAGACCGTCAGCGATCTTCGCAGATGCGTTGTCGGCGTCGATCAAGACAGCCAGACGTTTTGAACGAGGTTCCGATGCCATGGCATCCTTCAGGCGCGAGAAATTAAGTCTAGATCAACTCGCCTCTGAAAATGCGCGAAGATCAGCGTTCCGCAGGATATAATCCTGCGGAGCATATGAAAAGACAAGGGCAACTACAGTAGCAAAATCGTGCCTTAGCGCGTTGATCGCTAGAATGCATCTAAGTTTGGATTGGGCCCCGCTCATTTTTGATCGAACGTATTTCGCTGAAAAAAGCCGACGTTCCAGGCGTCGCTTCGGCGGAATTTCGAGCTGAGACACGACCGAATCCTGTCGCTGCTGGCGTCCCGTGGGCAATGTGCTACGTTGCCGCCGTTGTGGTAAAATTAAGAGCAAACTGATCTAGCGATGACGCGGGCCAAGTGCAAAGTCCACCCGCTGTGTCGGCTTGCGGCGCGCAAGCGACCGTCATCTTGGCCCGCTCATCGAAACCCGGACCGGGCGGCGGACGAGGTTCCGAATTCGGGGTCTGGCACCGCCGACCCGGCGATCGTTCCGCGGCCCGTTCAGGGTGCGGGCAAGACGGTTATAGGGCTGGCGAAAGAGGGGGGAGACGAAAAAATGCACATCGCTTCGACGTTCCTATTGGCCGCCATCATGGCCGCCTTTGTCGCGGTCGCGTATCCGCTCCAGGCGGCGACCCTGAAGATCACGCCCCTGGGCGGGCAAGATGGAGAGTTCTGTCGCCTTGACCGGGCCCTGGTCCTCGAGGATCCGGACGGCACGCGCCTGCTCTACGACGTCGGGCGCACGGTTGCCGGCGCGGACGACCCGCGGCTGGGCGAGATCGACGCCCTCCTCATCAGCCACGTGCACGGCGATCACATCGGCGACAAACACACGTCCGCCATCAATGCCGGCACCTGCGCCGAGCCGGACGTCTCAATCGTCGCGGCCCCGGCGTCTAGCGCCGTCACGATCGCGATGGCCAAGGACGCCAAGATCGTTACCGGCAGCGAAATGCCGCGGTTCTTCGCCGGCAAGCTGCAAAGCGCCGGGGGAGATCCCAAGAAATCCGTCCTGGTGCGCTTCGGCGGATCGATCAAGGTCGGCGGCGTGGTCATTACGACCGTGCCGGCGGTGCACAGCAACGGATTGGCCACGGAATTCATCGGCGGCTCGCTTGGCGAGGCGATGGAGGCGGCGGGCATAACCGCCTACGTTGGGCCGCCGACCGGTTTCGTGCTGACATTCAGCAACGGTCTGGTCGTCTATCTGTCGGGCGATACAGGGATCACGGCCGAGCAGGAGACAGTGGTCCGCGGTCACTACCAGGCCAAGCTCGCGGTCATCAACATCGGCGACACCTTCACCACCGGCCCGACCGAAGCGGCCTATGTCATCAACGAGCTGGTCAAGCCAAATGCGGTGATCCCGTCGCACGCCAACGAGGAAGCGACGCAAGGCGGCACGGTCCTGCCCGGCACCCGGACCGAGGCCTTCACGAAGGCAAGCAAAGTGCCTGTCCATCTGCCGCTGAGCGGCAAGACCATGGAGTTCGACAGCACCGGCACTTGCGTTGCCGGCTGCTGAGGTAGCCGCACCCGGCTTATCCAAGCAGAGTTTCTAGTTGACAGCCGGCCGGCGCCGGTGGCGGCTGGCGTCCCGGGGGCAATGTGCTACGTTGCCCGGCACCAACTCGGAATGGTGGTTATGGACCCGAATTTTCTCGACCACTTGCGGCAAGAAAGCCAGGCTCTGCGGGAACAGGGACTGTTCAAGGACGAGCGCGTCATTGCCTCGCCCCAGGCGGCGGCGATTCGCCTGGAGGATGGCCGCGAGGTCGTGAATCTATGCGCCAACAATTACCTGGGTCTGGCCAGCCACCCGGACATGGTCGCGGCGGCGAAGGCCGGTCTCGATGCCTATGGCTTCGGCATGTCGTCGGTGCGCTTCATCTGCGGCACGCAGACCATACACCGGACTTTGGAGCGGCGGATCGGTTCCTTTCTCGGCATGGAGGATGCGATCCTCTATTCCTCTTGCTTCGATGCCAACACCGGCTTGTTCGAGACTCTGTTAGGAGAGCCCGACGCGATCATCAGTGATGCCCTCAACCATGCCAGCATCATCGACGGCGTGCGCCTGTGCAAGGCGCGGCGGCTGCGCTATGCCAACAACGACATGGCGGATCTGGAAGTCCAGCTAAAGGCCGCCGCCGACTGCCGCTTCAAGATGATCGCCACCGACGGGGTTTTCTCGATGGATGGGGTGGTCGCCAATCTGCCGGTTCTTTGCGACCTGGCCGAGCGGTACGGCGCGATGGTGATGGTCGACGATTCGCATGCCGTCGGCTTCATGGGCGAGAACGGCCGCGGCACGCCGGAACACTGCGGTGTCGAGGGGCGTGTCGACATTCTCACCGGTACCCTGGGCAAGGCGCTGGGCGGGGCCTCCGGCGGCTATACGGCGGCGCGGAGCGAGGTGGTGACCTGGCTGCGCCAGCGGTCGCGGCCGTATCTGTTTTCCAACAGCCTGGCGCCGGCCATCGCCGCCGCGTCTGTCAAGGTCCTCGACATGCTGCAAGGCAGTGACGCGTTGCGCCGGCGGCTGGGCGAGAACAGCGCCTATTTCCGCGAGCGCATGGCCGGCCTTGGCTTCACCCTGGCGGGGGCAGGGCATCCGATCGTGCCGGTCATGCTGGGCGACGCCAAGCTGGCCAGCGAGATGGCCGAGCAATTGCTGGCCGAGGGCATCTATGTGATCGGCTTTTCCTATCCGGTGGTGCCGATGGGCCAGGCGCGCATCCGCACGCAGATGTCGGCGGCGCACAGCCGGGCGCAACTCGATCAGGCGATCGACGCCTTTGCGAAGGTGGGCCGGGCGCTCGGCGTGATCCCGGCGGCGGGTGGGGGCAAGGCATGAAGGCCCTGGTCAAGAGCCGGGCCGAGCCGGGGATCTGGATGGAGGACGTGGCGGTTCCCAAGATCGGCCACAACGACGTTCTCATCAAGCTGCGCAAGTCGGCGATCTGCGGCACTGACATTCATATCTACAATTGGGATGCGTGGTCGCAGAAGACCATTCCCGTGCCCATGACCATCGGCCACGAGTTCGTCGGCGAAGTGGTCGAGATCGGCAGCGAAGTCCAAGGCTTCCACATCGGCGAGCGGGTTTCGGGCGAAGGGCACATCACCTGCGGGCACTGCCGCAACTGTCGCGCCGGACGCCGGCATCTGTGCCGCAACACGGTGGGGGTCGGGGTCAACCGGCCGGGCAGCTTCGCCGAATATCTATGCTTGCCGGCGGTCAACGCGTTTCCGCTGCCCGACGATGTGCCCGACGAGCTGGCCGCCATCTTCGACCCGTACGGCAATGCCACTCACGCGGCCCTGTCCTTCGACATGGTCGGCGAGGACGTGCTGATCACCGGTGCCGGCCCCATCGGCATCATGGCGGCGGCGATTGCCCGGCACGTGGGCGCCCGTTTCATCGTGATTACCGATGTGAACGACTACCGGCTGAGCCTGGCCGCCAAGATGGGCGCGACCCGGGCCGTCAACGTCACCAAGGACAACCTCGATCAGGTCATGGCCGAGCTGGGCATGGCCGAAGGGTTCGATGTGGGGCTGGAGATGTCGGGCAACGTGCAGGCCTTCCAGGATATGCTGCGGACCATGAATCACGGCGGCCGCGTCGCCATCCTCGGCATCCCGCCCGAGGCCGCGCCCATCGATTGGAATCACGTCATCTTCAAGGGCCTGACCCTGAAGGGTATCTACGGACGGGAGATGTTCGAGACCTGGTACAAGATGACCACCATGCTGCAAAGCGGCCTCGACATCACCCCGGTGCTCACGCACGCCTTCGCCATCGACGACTTTCAGCAAGGTTTCGACGTGATGCGCTCCGGCCGCTCCGGCAAG
>JAJFGI010000207.1 GCA_021776215.1 Kiloniellaceae bacterium
CTCCATGCGCCTGCCGCTGATCGACGGGCAGGGCAACTACGGCTCGATGGATGGCGATCCGCCGGCGGCCATGCGCTATACCGAGGCGCGGCTGCATCGGGTGGCCAGCGACGCCCTGCTCGAGGATATCGACCGGGATACGGTCGACTTCCAGGCCAACTACGACGAGACCACGCGAGAGCCGGTGGTCCTGCCGGCGCGCTTCCCCAACCTGTTGGTAAATGGCGCCGGCGGCATCGCGGTCGGCATGGCGACGAACATCCCGCCGCACAACCTGGGCGAGGTGATCGATGCCTGTTGCGCCTATGTGGACAATCCCGAGATCAGCATCGACGAGTTGATGCTGATCGTGCCGGGACCGGATTTCCCCACCGGCGGCATCATCTTGGGCCGCGGCGGAATCCGCGATGCCTATCACACCGGGCGCGGCAGCCTGCGCATTCGCAGCAAGGTGAATGTCGAGGAGATCCGCAAGGACCGCCAGGCCATCATCGTCACCGAGATTCCCTATCAGGTGAACAAGGCGCGCATGGTCGAACGCATCGCCGAGGTGGTGCGCGACAAGACCATCGAAGGCATCGGCGACCTGCGCGACGAGAGCGACCGGCACGGTCTGCGCGTGGTCATCGAACTGCGCCGCGATGCCGAGGCCGACGTGGTGCTCAATCAGCTTTACCGGTACACGCCGCTGCAATCGTCGTTCGGCGTCAACATGCTGGCGATCAACGGCGGGCGGCCGGAGACCCTCGACCTCAGACAGGCGATCGTCGCCTTTGTCGACTTCCGCGAAGAGGTCATCACCCGCCGCACCATCTTCGAGCTGGGCCGCGCCCGCGACCGGGCGCATATCCTGGTCGGATTGGCCATCGCGGTGGCCAACATCGACCCGGTCATCGCCTTGATCCGCAAGGCCCCGGACCCGGTGGTGGCGCGCGACGAATTGATGGCCCGCGACTGGCCGGCGATGGATGTCGCCCCCCTCATCGCGCTCATCGACGAACCCGGACGCGCGGTCGCCGAGGACGGCACCTACCGCCTATCCGCGATCCAGGCGAAGGCCATCCTGGAGTTGCGCCTGCAGCGCCTGACCGGCCTGGAGCGCGGGAAGATCGCCGAGGAGCTGCAGGAATTGTCCCGCCAGATCACCGAGTATCTGGAGGTGCTGGACTCGCGGGAGCGGCTGCTCGCCATCCTGCGCGGCGAGCTGGTGGAGATGAAGGAACGTTTCGCCAACCCGCGGCGCACCGAGATCTCGGACAACGGCTTCGATCAGGACGACGAGGACCTGATCCAGCGCGAGGACATGGTCGTCACGGTCAGCCACGGCGGCTACATCAAGCGGGTGCCGCTCAGCATGTACCGGGCACAGCGGCGCGGCGGCAAGGGCCGGGCCGGCATGGCCACCCGGGAAGAGGATTTCGTCAGCAAGGTCTTTGTCTGCTCGACCCACACCCCGGTGCTGTTCTTCTCGTCGCGCGGCATGGCCTACAAGATGAAGGTCTACCGGCTGCCGCTCGGCTCGCCGCAAGCCCGCGGCAAGGCCTTGATCAACCTGCTGCCGTTGCAAGCGGGGGAGACCATCACCACGGCGATGCCCCTGCCCGAGGACGAATCAGCCTGGGGCGATACGTACGTCGTCTTCGCCACATCGCAGGGGCGGGTGCGGCGCAACCGGCTGTCGGATTTCACCCATGTCATGGCCAACGGCAAGATCGCCATGAAGCTCGACGAGGAGGACGGTCAACTGGTCAGCGTGGGGACCTGCAGCGAAAGCGACGATGTGCTGCTGGCCACGGCCGGCGGCAAGAGCATCCGCTTTCAGGTGGACGATATGCGCGTCTTCTCCGGACGGACGTCGACCGGTGTGCGCGGCATCCGCCTGACCGGCCAGGACGAGGTCATCTCCATGAGCATCCTGCATCATATGGAGTTGGATGTGGAGGAGCGGGACGCCTATGTCCGCTACGCCAATGCCCGCCGCCGTGCCGAGGGGGAGGAGAACGGCGACGAGCCCTGCGCGCCGGAGGATGTCGGCTCGTCCATCTCCGAAGGCCGCATCGCCGAACTGGAGGCCGGAGAGGAATTCATCCTGTCCGTGGCCGAGGACGGCCTGGGCAAGCGGACCTCGGCCTACGAGTACCGGATCACCAACCGTGGCGGCCAAGGCATCAGCAACATGGAACTGAGCCGCGGCCGCGGCAAGGTGTCGAAAGTCGTCGGCGCCTTCCCCGTGGAGTCGACCGACCAGGTTGTTCTGGTAACCGATGCCGGCAAGCTGATCCGCTGTCCGGTCGACGACGTCCGCATCGCCGGCCGGGCCACGCGCGGCGTCCGCCTGTTCGATGTCGCCGAGGATGAACGCGTCGTGTCGGTCGCGCGGCTGGCGGACGAAGGGGAAGAGCCGGAAGACGATGAGCCCGGCATCGATGAGCCGGGTACCGATAAGCCGGGCAGTACCGAAGACGTTTGATATCTCGACGTGAACCGGCGCGGGGCAGGGGGTGTGCCGCGAGGGTGGGAGAGGGACAATGACGGCACCGCGTGTGGGCGTTTACCCGGGAACATTCGATCCGATCACCAAGGGTCACCTGGATATCATCACCCGTGCCGCCGCCGTGGTGGACAAGCTGGTGGTGGCGGTGGCCACGAACGGCGGCAAGGATCCGCTGTTCTCGGTGGACGAGCGGGTCGCCATGGTGGACGCCGATATGGCCGATTTGCGGGCCACCGGGGGGGTGGTCGAAGTCCGCGCGTTCGACAATCTGCTGATCCATTTCGCCCGCCAGGTGGGCGCGACCGTCATCGTCCGCGGTCTGCGCGCCGTGTCGGACTTCGAATACGAGTTCCAGATGGCGACCATGAACGCGCGCCTCGATTCCGGGATCGAAACCATATTCCTGACCGCCTCGGAGCGGCAGCAATTCATCGCCTCGCGCCTGGTCAAGGAGATCGGCCGTCTGGGCGGCGATGTCTCCGGCTTCGTCAGCCCGCGCGTCGCCGAGCGCCTGCGCGAGCGCTTCGCCGC
The DNA here is from genome assembly GCA_021776215.1 of Kiloniellaceae bacterium. Taxonomy (GTDB): domain Bacteria; phylum Pseudomonadota; class Alphaproteobacteria; order Kiloniellales; family J153; genus JAJFGI01. The sequence goes on from JAJFGI010000207.1 coordinate 3,026, forward strand.
CGAGGCCGGGGCGGCGAAGCGCTGACGATAATTGCCGGCGGCATTGCTTGACCATCGACCGGACGCGACCTATGGTCCCCCGGCTCTGACGAGCCCCGGCCAATCGGCGGTGCGAGCCCGTAGCTCAGGTGGTAGAGCAGCTGACTTTTAATCAGCGGGTCGGAGGTTCGAGTCCTCCCGGGCTCACCAATATTTCAAGACTTCGCAAGAGTGCGCCTAAACACTAGGCTCACTATAGGCTCTGTCAGACGCTAGACGGCGTCTCCCCAAAAGTCATCAAAGAGCTTGCCGGGGGCAAGCATTAGTGATCCGTAAATTGTCGTGCTTCGACCAACGGTGGAAGTGCAACTATTAACCAAGTGGTAATAGAACCTGTCCAAAGTGAAGACCTCGCCCGACTAACTAAATTGGCGAGTCCCGGGTCCAGCGATATCCACGAAAATCATGTTTAACAAGTATTTCCTCACCAGTGAGACCAGGGACTGGGTGACCCAGTGGTGTATGGCGTACTCCTACGACTATTGGCTCATCTTCTTGTCGTGTCTCGTTGCGATGTTCGCGTCGTACACGGCGTTCCATTTGATAGCGCGGGTGAGTGCCGCCTTGAAACCGACCGCCAAGGCAGCCTGGCTGTTGACTGGGGCTGCGTCGATGGGCATCGGCATCTGGTCAATGCATTTCATTGCCATGTTGGCCGTCTTGATGCCGGCGGCAGTGCGCTACGACATCGTGCTTACCGGGCTATCCGCCATCTTCGCGATCATCGCGAGCGGCTTCGCGTTCTACGTCGTATCCACGGGTGCGAGAACGGGCGCTCGGCTGATCGGCGGGGGCACCCTAATGGGAGGCGGGATCGGGGCCATGCATTACACGGGCATGGCCGGGATGCACATGAACGCCACAATTCTGTATGACCCGTTCCTGTTCGCCCTTTCGGTGCTCGTCGCGGTGTCACTGTCGACTGTCGCCCTGCGTCTTCTATACCTAAGCGTGGAATCAATCGAGTTTCCAAAGCAAATCCTGAAAATAGTGAGCGGGGGTGTGATGGGTCTATCCGTCGCCGCCATGCATTACACCGCCATGGCGGCAACGTACTTCCTTCCTACCGATCACCAGTCCGTGTCAGGCATCGAACTGGACACCCCGCTCATGGTCGCCATCATCTCGGTCGGCGCACTAGCAATTCTCAGCTTGGTGCTGATTGCTTCCGTTGTCGATCGGCGCCTGGAGATAAAAGACCACGAAGCCCAGCAAAGCGAGGGCTTTCTCGCCGCCGTCGTGAACAACATCGCGGACGCAATTATCGCCATTGATCGGAATGGAATAGTTCAGATGTCCAACCCGGCAGCGGAGCAGATGTTCGGGTATGGCAGATCTGAGATCGTCGGGAAAAACGTTTCCATCTTACTCCCCCCAGAAGAGCGCGAGCTGCATGAGAAGAACGTCAGAGAGTCGGGCCTTCGCGAGTCACGGATTCTCGGTATTCGACGCGCTCTCTCAGGACGGCGAAAGGACGGAAGTTCCATTGACGTACAAATTTCATTGTCCGCAATGCAAAACAACAAAGATCGGATATTCATCGGCGTTTGCCACGACATCACCGAGCGCAAGCGCACCGAGGCACAAATGCAAATGGCCGTGAGACAATCCGAACTCGCGAATCGTGCGAAATCAGAGTTCCTCGCCAACATGAGTCACGAGCTGCGCACGCCCTTGAACGCCATCATCGGCTTCTCTGATTTAATCCAAAGCGAGGCTTTCGGGCCCTTGGGCAACCCGAAATACCTTGAGTACCTACAGGACATCAATCAATCCGGCACGCACCTGCTCGCAATCATCAACGATATACTGGACCTCTCGAAGATCGAGGCGGGCAAGGTCGATCTCCATAAGGAAGACGTTGACGTTGCCGAGGCTGTCTTGACCTGCCTGCACCTGGTGAAGGAACGCGCCAGGACAGCCGGCGTGAACCTGAAATCGGAGATCGCGGACAGTCTTCCGACGCTGTACGCCGACGAACGCAAGCTCAAGCAAATTCTGATTAACCTCCTGTCGAATGCGGTCAAGTTCACGGCCGCCGGCGGCAAGGTTACGATAAGAGTCTGGTCCGAACCGAATGATGGCTATGTGTTGCAGATTGCCGACACGGGCATCGGCATCGCGCTCGACGACATTCCCAAGGCCTTGGCCCCATTCCAGCAGATCGATAGCGATCTCAACAGAGAATACGAGGGAACCGGGCTTGGCCTGGCCTTGACCAAAGGCCTCATCGAACTGCATGGTGGATCGCTGGAACTGCAAAGCGAGGTTGGCATCGGCACAACGGTTACGGTGCGCTTTCCAGCCGAGAGGAGCGCACTGGCGGCGGCATGGGGTGACGCTATGCCAGAACCAGGCCCTCCTCTCATCGCTTCAAGCATCAATGCGATCGAATCCTCTGATCCCGTTGGTGAGCGCGCCTCAGAAGCAATTTCTTGCGTAAAGTAATTTGATTGCGCGATTTTGCCGTGGCGAAATCACACGATCGGTGAATGATCAGGGCGAGCCGACGAGGGAGCCCTCGCGTCTGTAGTTGGCTAATCGCGTCGGTTTCGAGCTCCGACCGGAATGTCCGCTCTACCCCCGATTTTGTTGAAAAAGTCTGAGGTTGCGGCGGCGCAATCTCGCTGATTCACTGCAGTAATCGAAGTTGAAGTGAAGGCGGTGATGGGTGCGCGGCAAGTCGTCCAAGGTGCTCTGTTCTACGAGTTCTGGCTTGAGGAGCACGTGCCTGCGGACCAAATGCTGCGATCGATCGACCGCTTTAGAACTCGGCGAAGTACGGCGGTACCTGGTGCCGTTCTACAGCGCGACTGGTCGACTATCGGTCGCTCCCGAGCTGCTGATCCGAATGCTGATCGTCGGCTATTGTTCTGGCATCCGGTCGGAACGCCGGCTGTGCGAGGAGGTTCATCTGAACCTGGTGCCCATCGTGGGCGGCAAAAAAGAAAACCCCGTCGCGGCAGACGGGGCTTTCCGTGGTCAATCGGGGAGATGTTGTTCGTAAAGGATTGTCCACTGACAAGTATTTAAGAACACTTGCAGCCGTTTGGCAACCGCTTTGTCGGTGTGCGTGCCGATGCGCCTATTTCAGGTGCAGAAGCAGGGGAGCCAGAAAAATTGCCCACCCCAGTAGCGACGCAATGGCCAACGTGATGACCCGGCGCGGGCCCGTGAATCTCACCGACCGCAGTGGGACGCCAAATTCGCTCTTGGACCGGTGTCCTGCAACACCGCCAGAATACGCTGTTTGTGTCGTCATAGGCACGTATCCGGCTGCTTGAAACCGGACACAGCATTATCGTTTTCGGATGTGAAATGCAATGAAATCTCCGTCACAGGGCCGGCGCGCCTGTGTACAAGATGTAATAAATAGTGCGAAAAAAATCGCATAAGTTATTCAAATGTATAATACAATTGACCTTCTAGAGGGGGTTTCTTAGTATTTCTGCCGCACACTTAGGCATGGACCGGGCTCGGCCCGGCCGGACGGCGCCCGGGGAGTCCGGCGCGATAAAAAAGGGGTGCGGCGACCAGGGCGTGGGGCCGCTCCCGGAACAATAAGGGTGGTGTGATGAAACGGCATGCTCTGTGCGGGCAGGCGTTGGCGCTTGCCCTGGTTTGCGGCCCGGCGGTGGCGGCCGAGGTCTACATGTCGGCGGACGATTACATGATGGGCACTCGGCAGGAGCGCTGGGGGTTCGTGCAGGGTGTCTACGATACCTATGGGGCCATGACGCGCCTGGGAAAGATCTCGGATCCATCGTTAAGCGCCGCCGTCACCCGGCTCACCGCCTGCGCCGCCAAGGTCTCGGTGAACGAGCTCGAGCAGACATTCACGTCCTGGCTGGAATCGAACCCGGACCGCTGGACCGAGAAGATGCCCTCGCTTTTTCTCGCCGCCATGGGGGACCAATGCGCGTCGCCAAGCGCCGCCCAAACCTCGGCCAACAGCGCCGGCGCAACCGACTAGGCAGCTCCGCCGGGACGCTTTGGTCGGGATAGGTCTTCCGGCGTCACGACCGGCACCGAACAAAAGGCCCCGCC
>JAJFGI010000208.1 GCA_021776215.1 Kiloniellaceae bacterium
CGACGCGGGCGCGACGGTTGTCGACGACGCCGACCCCTGCCAGCTGCCCAAGGCGCGCAAGAACCCGGTGGAGCTGGCCGGCGCCCGCGCCGCGCATGCCCGCGACGGGGCGGCGCTGACGCGCTTTCTCGCCTGGCTGGACGGCGAAACGGCGGCCCGATCGGGCAAGCGCGGACAGGGGTTGAGCGAGATCGAGGCGGCCGAGCGGCTGCTGGCTTTTCGCCAGGAAAACGAGCAATTCCGGGATCTTTCGTTCACCACCATCTCGGGGGCCGGGCCGAACGGCGCCATCGTCCACTACCGGGTGACGGAGGCGAGCAACCGGCGTCTGCGCTCCGGCGAGCTTTTCCTGGTCGATTCCGGGGCCCAGTACCGGGACGGCACCACTGACGTGACACGGACCGTCGCCATCGGCGATCCCAGCGCCGAGATGCGCGATCGTTTTACCCGCGTGCTCAAGGGCCATATCACCCTGGCCATCGCCCGGTTTCCGCGTGGCACCACGGGCAGCCAACTGGATGCGTTGGCCCGCTATCACCTGTGGCAGGCGGGTCTCGACTTCGACCACGGCACGGGCCACGGTGTCGGCAGCTATCTGGGGGTGCACGAGGGACCGCAACGTATCGCCAAGGTGCCGCAGCGGGTGGCCCTGGAGGTGGGGATGATCGTCTCCAATGAGCCCGGCTACTACAAGACCGGCGCTTACGGTATTCGCATCGAGAATCTGGTGGTGGTCATCGACAGCCCGGTTCAGCCGGGCGACGAACGAGAGATGCTGGCTTTCGAGACTCTCACCTTGGCGCCGATCGATCTGCGCCTGGTCGAGCCGAGCCTATTGGCGCCGGCCGAGGTGGCGTGGCTGGATGCCTATCATGCCCGGGTACGTGCCGCCCATACGCCAGGATTGAGCGCGCCGGAGGCGGCCTGGCTGGCCGACGCGACGCGGCCGCTGGCCGGCTAAAAAATCAGCTATTTTCGGTGAACAGCGCCTTCAGGAAGGCGTGCTGAATATCGTTGATGTGGCGGGAAATGTCGGCCAAGTCCTGTCCGATACGCTCGGCCATCGCCAGATCCTCGCAGACAAAGAGATCGGTGGGCTCGGCCCAGCGCTGGGTCATATGAATCAAGGCGCGGTAGGCAGCCTTCTCGTGGGGCCGGTTGCCCTGGCCAAGGTCTTGGACCTTGTCGAGGATGAATTCCAGGCTGTCTTCGGCTTTCAGCATAACCGGACCCTTCAAAACGGCAGCGGCCGCAACCATAGGCAGAGCAGGGTAAAGACTTGGTTTACCTTAGCTGGCGATCAGGGCCAGCCAGTCCGCTTCGCCGAGGGTGGTCACACCCAGTTCGGCCGCTTTTCGGGCCTTGGAGCCGGCATCGGCGCCGATCACCACATAGTCGGTCTTCTTCGAGACCGAGCCGGCGACCTTGGCGCCCAAAGCCTCGGCACGGGATTTCGCCTCGCCTCGGCTCATGGTCTCCAGCGTCCCGGTGAAGACCACCGTCTTGCCGGCAATGGGCGAATCGGCGGTTCGCGCCGGCGTCAGGGGGACGATCTCCAGCTCTGTGGCCAGGTCGTCGAGAATCTCGTTGTTGTGCGCCTCGCTGAAAAAGCCCACCAAATCCGCCAACAGGGCCGGGCCGACCCCATCGATATTGAGCAGATCGGTGTATTCGGTGCCTTCCGGGTCGGCCGCGGCCGCCATATTTTGGCGCAATTGGTCGAGAGTCGCATAATGCCGCGCCAAGAGGCGGGCGGTTGCCTGGCCTACTTGGCGTATACCCAAGGCATATATGAAGCGATCGAGGGCAATGGTGCGCCGCGCCTCGATCGCCGCCAGCAGGTTGTCGGCCGATTGCTCGCCCCAGCCTTCTCGGTCGACGATGGCGTCCCTGTGGTCGCGTAAGCGAAAGATATCGCCCGGGGTCCGGATCAGCTTGTCTTGCCAGAAGGCGGCGATGTGCTTGCCGCCCAGGCCCTCGATATCGAAGGCGTTGCGGCTGACGAAATGCTTCAGGCGCTCGACCGCCTGGGCCGGGCAGATCAATCCGCCGGTGCAGCGGCGCACCGCTTCGCCGGGCTCGCGCACGGCAAGACTGTGACAAACCGGGCATTTCTGTGGAAAGACATACTCTTCGCTTTTGCGCGGCCGCTTCTCCATGATCACCGAGACCACCTGGGGGATCACGTCGCCGGCGCGCTGCACGACGACCGTATCGCCGACGCGCACGTCCTTGCGCTTGATTTCGTCCTCGTTGTGCAAGGTGGCGTTGGAGACGACGACCCCGCCGACCGTGACCGGCTCCAGCCGCGCCACCGGGGTCAGGGCACCGGTCCGGCCGACTTGGATGTCGATGGCCCGCAGAATGGTTTGCGCCTGTTCGGCGGGAAACTTGTGGGCGATGGCCCAGCGCGGGGCCCGGCTGACAAAGCCGAGGCGGGCCTGCCAGTCCAGCCGGTTCACCTTGTAGACCACGCCGTCGATATCGCCCGGCAAGGTCGGCCGGTCACTCATCATCTGGCGGTAGTAGGCCAACGCCTCCTCCAGGCTGCGGCAGAGTCTGGTCGGCTCGTTCATGGCGAAGCCCCAGGCGGCGAATTTCTCGCGGACCGCCCATATCGTATCCCCCAGGGGGGCGGATACCTCCCCCCAATGGTAAGCGGCGAAATGCAGGGGCCGCGTCGCCGTGATCCGCGAGTCGAGCTGGCGCAGGCTGCCGGCGGCGGCGTTGCGCGGATTGGCGAAGATCTTCTCGCCGGCCGCCTCTTGCCGCTTGTTCAGGGCTTGGAAATCGGCGCGGCTCATGAAGATCTCGCCGCGCACCTCGACCACGTCCGGCCAGCCGCGGCCGCGCAGGCGGGCCGGCAGATCGGCAATGGTGCGCACGTTGGCGGTGACATTCTCGCCGCGGGTGCCGTCGCCGCGGGTTGCACCCTGCACCAGGCGGCCCTGCTCGTAGCGCAGGGAGCAGGACAGGCCGTCGATCTTCGGCTCGGCGACAAGGGTGATCTCCGCCTCGGCCTCCAGCGCCAGGAAGCGGCGGATGCGGGCCAGGAACTCCGCCACGTCCGCGTCGTCGAAGGCATTGCCGAGCGACAGCATGGGCACCGAATGCACGACCTCGGCAAAGCCGCCGGCGGGGGCCGCGCCGACGCGCCGGCTTGGGCTGTCGGGGCGGACCAGATCCGGAAAGCGCGCTTCGATGGCCTCGTTGCGCCGGCGCAGATCGTCGTAGGTGGCATCCGAAACTTCCGGTGCCGCCTGCTGATAGTAGAGGCGGTCGTGGTGCTCGATTTCCACCGCCAGACGGGCCAGCTCCGTGGCGGCCTGATCCGCCGTCAGATCGGCGACAGGCACATCGGCGGTCGAGCCCTTGCTCATCCGGCGCTCGCCTCGATCAGGCGCTTGGCGGCGGCGCGCGCCTCGTCGGTTACCTCGGCGCCAGCCAGCATGCGGGCAATTTCCTCCCGCCGCTCGTCACTATTTAGCGGGCTGACCCGTGTGGCGACGCGTTTGCCTGCGGGCTCTTTGCGCACCCGCAGATGGTGGGCGGCCCGGGCGCCGACCTGCGGGCTGTGGGTGACGACCAGAACCTGGCGGTGCCGGGTCAGCCGTGCCAGCCGCTCGCCCACCGCGTGCGCCGTGGCGCCGCCGATGCCGCTGTCCACTTCGTCGAAGATCAGCGTGCGCGGCGGGCCGATCTCGGCGAGGACCACTTTGAGCGCCAACAGAAACCGCGCCAGCTCACCACCGGAGGCGATCTTGGCCAGCGGCCCCGGCGGGCTGCCGGGATTGGTGGCGACCTCGAAGGCGATGCGGTCCAGGCCGTGCGGCCCCCAGGCCTCTTCGTCTTGCCGGTCGATACGCGTGCGAAAGGCGGCTTTGTCGAGCTTCAGGGGCGGCAACTCGGTGGCGACCGCCCGGTCCAGTTTTTTCGCCGCCTTCTGGCGCGCCGTGCTCAGCGCCTCGGCGGCTTTCACATAGGCGGCGCGGCGCTCGCCCAGGGCCTGGTCGAGGGCCGCCAGGCGGTCGCCGCCACTGTCTATGGCGGCTAGTTTTTCCCGCAGCGTATCGCGCAGCGCGGGAAGTTGAGTCGTATCCGTGCCGTGCTTGCGCGCCAGGTCGCGCAGGGCGAAGAGACGCTCCTCCACCTCGTCCAGGCGGCCGGAATCCAATTCGATCTCGGCGGAGATGGACTGGATCTGGACCAGCGCCTCCTCGGTCTCAAGCAGGGCGCGGTCGAGAGTGGCGATTACCGGGTCGAGGCGTCCGCCGGCGGCCTGTGCCACACGGTCGAGCGCGCGCCGCGCACTGGCCAGCGCGGCCTCGGCGCCGACGGCCGAGTCGCCGCCGGCCAGCGCGTCGGCAGCGGTGTTCGTGGCCTCGATCAGTTTCTCGGCGTTCATCAGCAGGGATCGCTGTTCGGCCAACGTCTGTTCATCGCCGGGCTTCGGGTCGAGGCTGTCGAGTTCCTCAACCGCGTCGCGCAGAAACGCCTCGTCCCGGCGCACCTCGTCGAGCGCGCGCGCCGCATCGCCGCGGGCAGCCTCGGCGGCGCGCCAATCCCGCCAGCCGGCGGACACCGCGTCCGCCCGTTCGGTCAGCTCGCCGAAGGCATCCAGCAATTCCCGGTGGGTGGCGGCATCGAGCAGGCCGCGCTGCTCGAACTGGCCTTGGATTTCCACCAGGCTGTCCCCGAGCTGGCGGAGCAGGCCCACCGAAACCGGTTGGTCGTTGA
>JAJFGI010000209.1 GCA_021776215.1 Kiloniellaceae bacterium
CGCGCAGGGCGGCGAACAGGCGCGTGCCGTCGGTGTCCAGCGCCAGGGCGTCGGCTCCGGCGCGCACCACGCGCACTTCCGTGTTCGGCAGGGCGCCGAGCTCATCCACCACGCGCGCGACGGCGGCCTCGGTCTGCGCGCCGCGGGGGTCGATGCCTTGGCTCGGGCTTTCGTCGACCACAACCAATGCTACATCGTCCAGCGGGTCGCGCTGCTCCTCGACCAGCGCGGGGTTGGCGAGGGCGAGAAGCAGGGCGGCAACGGTCAGCGCCCGCCACCACGCCCCGCGCGCCCGGCGCCAGGCGGCGAGGCCGAGAACCGGCACGGCCGCCAAGGCCAACACCGACAGTACGGGCCACGGAATCAGCGGCGCCCAGTCGATGCTGAAGGCGCCGGTCATTGCCCCAACCGCTCCAGAATGAACGGCACGTGCACCTGATCCGCCTTGTAGTTGCCGGTCATGGCGTACATCGCCAGGTTGACGCCGAAACGGTAGGCCATTTCGCGCTGCCGTTCGCCGCCGGGAATCACCGGTAGGAGGAATTGGCCGAACTCGTTGGCCGCCCAGGCGCCGGCCCAGTCATTGCTGCCGACCAGCACCGTGGCGACACCATCGTTGACCTGCGTCTCCGCCGCATCCAGCCACAGGGCCCCGTCGGCGAAGCGGCCGGGGAAGTCCTGCATCAGATAGAATGCCTTGGTGAGCACATGGTCCGGCGGCACCGGGACCAACGGCGGGATTTCCAGATCACGGGTCAGGCGCTGCAAGGATTGGCCGGCCCGTGTCGCCCGGCCAAAGACCTGGGTCCCGGCGCCGGGTTCGCGCAGATCGAAGAGAATCGTGCCGCCGGTGCGCAGGAATTCATTCACTTTGCGGACCGCGATCTCGCTCAAATCCCGCTGCTCGGGCGTGATCGGCCAATAGAGCAGGGGGAAGAATGCCAACTCGTCGCGCGCCAGATCGATCGGCAGCGGCCGCCCTGCCTCCACCGACGTGCGCAACTGCAAAACGCGTGTGAGGCCGTCGAGGCCAGCGCGGCTGATCTCGTCCACCGCCGGCACGCCGGTGACCACGTAGGCCAGATGGGTCTGCAAGGTTGCCTCCAGGGCGCGCGCGTCATCGCCGGGCGGTCCCGATCCGGTCTGTGCCCACACCTGGGGGAAGGGCAGCACGGCGAGAAGGGCGAGCACGGCCGCGCCGCGCCAGACCGCGCGGCCAAGCAGCCCGCGCATGGCCAGCGCGATACCCAGATCGACCAGGAGCAGGACCAAGGCCGCCGATAGCAGCCATGGTTTCAAATCGGTCTCGCGCTCCCGGCTGTAGGTTGCCCGGTTCACGCCGGCGGGCAGGCCGCTGATGGGGGTGAGGGCCGGATTCGCCGATGCCAGATTGTGAGCCCGCCGCAGGCCCGCCGCCCCATAGTAGCCGGGCGGGTGCCGCGGGGTCACACTGCCGGCCTCGCGGGTGGCATTGTCCAGGGCGAACGTGGTGGGCGCCGGCGGGCCGAGGCGGCCGAATCCGTCCAAGGTTTCGATCGGCGGCAAGGTGGTCTCGGCTTGGCCGCTTGTCGCCACGCCCTGGCTGACCGCGACGATCCGGCGCAGCATCTCGACGAACAGGCCGGACAGCGGCAGGTTCGACCACTCGGTGTTGGCGGTGGTGTGAACGAGCACGACCCAGCCGTCGCCCCGCTGCGCCGCGGTGACCAGCGGCGTGCCGTCGCTCAGGCGGGCCCAGGTTTTCTCCCCCAGATCGAACGCCGGCTCGGCCAGCACCTGGCGCTGGATGAGCACATCGCCGGGAAGATCCAGCCCGGCCAGCGGGCGGTTGTCGGGGAACGGCGCCAGCCGCGCCGGTTCATCCCAGGTCAGCACGCCGCTCAGGCTGCGCCCGCCGCCGCGCAGGCGAACCGGCAGCAGCGGATCGTCGGCGGTCGGCTGCGCCCCGGCTTCGGCCAGGCGCGGTCCGGCGAAGCGCAGCAGCAGGCCGCCGCGTTCGACCCAGGCTTGCAGCCGCGCGTGCTCCTCCGCGCTCAACGGCGCCGCGTCCGGGAGTACCAGGATGGCGAGCTCGCGCTGCAACAACGTGTCGACGGCGCCCCGGCGCAATTCCGTGAACGGTTCGAGGGCGCGCTGCAGGTAGTAGAGCTCGCTGAGCAAAGGCTGAGCGTCCTCCAAGGGGCCCGCGGCAATGAGGCCGACCGGCCGCCGGCGCCAGCGCTCGTCCAGCAGCAGGACGGCTCCGGCGCTCGCCTCGCCCTCCACCGACAGGCGGGCAATGCGGTTGCGCAACTCGATCGGCAGATCGATACGGGCGGTGGCAATGTCCTGCCCCGGGTCGAAGATAAGGGGTGCCCGGGCGATAAGCCCGCCGTCCTCGCCGTGGGCCAGGATGGCGGCGACGTCGCCGCCCGCCCGGCCAGGGCGGCGCAACCGCGCGATCAAGGTGGTGCCGTCGCTCTCCGGCGGCAAAAGCAGGCGCGCCAACCCGTTGGCGCCGTCGTCGAGCACATCGAGGCGGCCAAGGCGCTGCAACTTGTCCGCCAGGGCCGCGGCATTGCCGCCGTCCAGGCCATCCGACAGCCACACCACATGCGCCGAGCCGGGCAATGCCAGGCGATCGACCGCCGCCAGGACGGCGGCGCGGTCGACCGGCCAGGGTTTCGGCTGCCATCCGCGCGCCAGGCGCCGGGCCTCGGTTGCCGAGAGCAGGGTCGACGCGGCCGGCGGCTGGCCGAGGGCATCCGGCGCGGTGCCGAGCAGAATGACCGGGCGTTCTTCGCGCTGCGCCTGGTCCAACAGGTCGTCGAGGACCGCCCCCCGCTCGGCCCAATGGCGGGCGGCGGCCCAGCCGTCGTCGATGACCAGCACCAGGGGTCCGCTGCCGGAAAGATTTGCGGTCGGATTGAAGACCGGCCGGGCCAGGCCGACGATGATCAGCGCGGCAATGAGCATGCGCAGGATGATCAGCCACAGCGGCGTCCGCGCCGGGGTTTCCTCCGGCGGATGCAGACCGAATAGGAGGGCGATCGCGGGAAAGCGCATGGTCCGCGGCGCCGGCGGCGTGACGCGCAACAGCAGCCAAAGCACGGGCAGCCCGGCCAGGGCCATGAGAAGCCAGGGTTGGGTGAACGCGAAGGCGGTGAAGGTCGGCATGGCGGGCCGCCTCTAACGACGGGGGCCGCGCGCGAGGGCGGCGTACAGGGCCAGCAGCGCCGATTGCGGCGGCTGGTCGGTGTGGTGGCAGGCGTAAATCCAGCTCGCCGTTCGCGCCAGCGCCCGCAGGCCGTCGCGCTGCGCTTGCAATCGCGCCGTGTAGTCATGGCGCACCGACTCGACGCGCGAGAGCAGCCAGGGTTCCTCGCCCTCCGTGCCTTCGAACCGGATACGCCCGTCATAAGGCAGCGTCTCTTCCGCCGGGTCGAGAATTTGCAGCAGGAAGCCCTTGATGCCGGCCTCCGCATAGCCGCGAACCACCCGGTCGATCTCGGTCAGCGGGGTCAGGAAATCGCCCATCAGGATCACGTGCGCGTTACGCGGCAGCGGGCGGACGGCCGGCAATCCGGCACCGACTTCATCCTGCCGCTCGATGGCCGCCGCCATGCGGCTCAGGGCCGTGCGGCCGCTGCTTGGGCTGGTCGCCGGGCCGAGCAGGGCCACCCGTTCGCCGCTGCGCAGCAGCATGGCGCCCAACGCCAGGGTCAGAAGATCGGCGCGCTCGCGTTTGAGCGGATACCGGTCGGCGGAGCGCCAGGCCATGGAGGCCGAGGTGTCGCGCCAGAGCCACACCGACTGCGCGGCCTCCCACTCCATCTCGCGCACGAACACCCGATCGGATTTGGCCGATTGTCGCCAGTCGATCGATTGCGGCTGGTCGCCATAGTCGTACTCGCGGAACTGCCAGAACGTTTCGCCCTGGCCGACTCGGCGGCGGCCGTGCACGCCTTGCGCGACGGTGGCGGCGACACGTTCGGCGGCAACGAGAAGCGGCGGCAATGTCGCGGCCAGCTGTTCCGCGCGTTGCCGGAGGGGAAGGGGGCTCAGGGCCATCGGTCCGTTGGCTATTGCCGAATCAGGCGAAGGGTTCGCACAGGCGGCCGATAACGTGGTCTACGGTGACCCCCTCGGCGCGGGCGGCGAAGTTCAAGGCCATGCGGTGCCGCAGCACCGGCCCGGCGAGAGCCACCACATCGTCCACCGACGGGGTCAGGCGGCCATCGAGCAAGGCGCGGGCGCGACTGGCCAGCATTAGGGATTGGCTGGCGCGCGGGCCGGGCCCCCAGGCGACGTGGCTGCGCACGTCCGCCAGGTCGCTGCTTTCCGGCCGGCCCAGGCGCACCAGCTTGAGGATCGCGTCGACCACGCTCTCGCCCACCGGCATGCGGCGCACCAGGCGCTGGGCGGTGACCAGTTCCGCGCCCGACATCACCGGTGTCGCCTCGGCCTGTTCGGCGCCGGTGGTCGCGATCAGCATGTGCCGCTCCGCCTCGGCGTCCGGGTAGCCGACATCGATTTCGATCAGGAAGCGGTCCAATTGCGCCTCGGGCAGCGGATAGGTTCCTTCCTGCTCCAGCGGGTTCTGGGTCGCCAGCACATGGAACGGCCGGGGCAGATCGTGCGGATGCCCGGCGACGGTCACCCGGTGCTCCTGCATCGCCTGCAGCAGGGCCGATTGGGTGCGCGGGCTGGCCCGGTTGATTTCGTCGGCCATCAGCAGCTGGCAGAACACCGGCCCGGGAATGAAGCGGAACGAACGGCGCCCGGCCTCGCCTTCCTCCAAGACTTCCGAGCCAAGAATGTCCGCCGGCATCAGATCGGGCGTGCATTGGACCCGCTTGTCCTCCAGGCCAAAGACATTGCCCAAAGTTTCGACCAGGCGGGTCTTGGCCAGGCCGGGCACGCCGATCAGAAGGGCGTGCCCGCCGGACAGGAGGGTGATAATGGTTTGATCGACCACCGGTTCTTGGCCGAAGATGACGCGGCCGATGCTCTCGCGCACCGCTTGCAGGCGGTGGCCAAGGCTTTCGATCTCGCGGGCGAGATCGGCGGATGTGCCATGAAGTGGGACGGTTGGGGTAGCTGTCACGCGAAAATACTCCCGAGCTACGCGTCCGAAAGGCGGCTGGAGATGACCGGCAAGGGGCCACGACCCGCCGAGGTTAAGGGAAAGATAAGCATTCCGGAGGCCGCTGACCAGCCGCCCGGAAGCGCCGGCCTACCGTCTTGTGGCGACTTCGATATTCGCATCGCCACCGACGGGACCTGGTACTATCGGGGCTCGCCCATTGGCCGGAAACCGCTGGTCAAGCTGTTCGCCACGGTGTTGCGGCGCGACGATGCCGGCGACTTTTGGCTGGTCACCCCGGTCGAACGTGGCCGGGTGACGGTCGATGACGCGCCGTTCGTGGCCGTGGAAATGAGCGCCCAGGGGCGCGGAAAGGCTCAGGTCTTGAGCTTTCGCACCAACGTCGATCATTGGGTCGAGGCCGGCTCCGAACATCCGATCCGGATCGCGGAAACGCCTGAAAGTGGCGAGCCGAGACCCTATATCTTGGTCAGGGACGGGCTGGAGGCGCTGATCCTGCGGCCGGTCTTTTATCATCTGGTGGATGCCGCCGTCGAAGAGCGGCACCATGGGCGGAACGCAATGGGCGTATGGAGCAACGGAACCTTCTTTCCCTTGGGCGACACGGGTTGACGGCCCAGGACATCCTCGACCGGCTGGCGCATGGCGCGCCGCCGGGGCGCCGCCGCGCGCCGCAAGGACCGGAGACCGAGGCGGTCTGGCCCCGCGGCGACCATGATCTCAATCCCGACTTCTATGATCCGGACCGCACGCTGGTGGCCGCCGCGGTGCTGGTGCCGATCGTCGTCCATGAGACCGGTCTGACGGTGCTCTTCACGCGGCGGACCCAGCATCTGGACGTGCATGCCGGCCAGATCAGCTTTCCCGGCGGACGATTGGAGCCCGGCGACGACGGCCCGGAAGCCGCCGCCCTGCGCGAGACCGAGGAGGAGGTGGGGTTGCCGCGCCGCTGCGTGCGCCTGATCGGCACGCTCGATACCTATGTCACGCGCACCGGCTTCGAGGTCACGCCGGTGGTGGGCCTGGTCACGCCGCCGTTCGTGCTGACTCTGGACTCTTTCGAGGTGGCCGAGGCGTTCGAGGCGCCGCTGGAATTCTTCCTGGCGTCCGAGAGCCTGCAACGGCACAGCCGCGTCTATGAGGGAAAGGAGCGGCATTTCTATGTCTTTCCGTATAACGATTATTTCATTTGGGGGGCGACGGCGGGAATGATGGTCAACTTGATGGAGATTTTGACGGCCGACGGAAGCGGTACTTAGGCCATGGCGCGCGCCCTGCTTCTCGTCCTTTTGCCCGTTGTCCTGCCGTTGCTGCTCTACATGGGTTATCTCAAGTTCATCAAGCGGCCGGTGCCGGCGGGAGAGGCCGGCGAAGCGGAAGACCAGGAGCGCGCCCGGCAGAGGTCCATATTCTGGATCGCCCTGGGCACAGTGGTGGTGTTGGCGACCGTCTTCGCCACGCTGCGCTTCAGTGGAAACGTGACGCCGGGCACCAAGCTGGAGGCGCCGCGCGTCATCGACGGCGAGATTGTGCCAAGCCACCCGGTCGAATGACCTGCGCCGGCCGGTTGCCCCCGCAAAAATGGCTGCGCGCGGCGAATACGCGGCGCGTCGTCGGGGCGCTGAGCGCCGAGGGCGCCGAAGTGCGGTTCGTCGGCGGCTGCGTCCGGGATTCTCTCATCGGGCGGCCGGTCAAGGATGTGGACATCGCGACCCATCTGTCGCCCGACGAGGTCATGCGTCTCTTGGCGGCCGCCGGCATCAAGGCGATCCCGACCGGCCTGGCGCATGGCACCGTGACCGCGGTCGCCGGCGGGCAGCCTTTCGAGATCACGACCTTGCGCGAGGATGTGGAGACCTATGGCCGCCACGCCAAGGTCGCCTTTACCGATGACTGGACGGCGGATGCGGCGCGCCGGGATTTCACCTTCAACGCTCTTTCGTGCACGCCCGACCGCGCGCTCTACGATCCTTTCGGCGGAATTGCCGATCTGCGCGCCGGACGGGTTCGATTTGTCGGTGACGCCCGTGCCCGCATCGAGGAGGACTACCTGCGCCTCCTGCGCCTCTTTCGCTTTCAGGCGCACTATGGCCGCACACCCATCGACCCGGCGGTCCTCGAAATCGCCCGCGAGCTGGCGCCGGCCCTGTTCCAGCTTTCCGGCGAACGGGTACGCGACGAGCTGTTCAAATTGCTTTCGGCCACCGATCCGGTGCCGGTGGTGGCGCTCATGATCGAGCACAAGGTATTGCAGGAGGCGCTGCCCGTGACCGGCAGTGTCGATGTGCTGCGCGCCTTGTTGCGGGCGGAGGACGCGGACGAATCTGTCGACCCGGTGCTGCGGCTTGCCGCCCTGATTGCGCCCGACCGGCCGGTAGCCGAGGCGGTGGGCGAGCGGCTGCGCCTGTCCCGGCGCCAGCTGTTCGCGCTGGTCTATCTGGCCGCGCCGCCGGTCGATCCCGGCCCAAAGACGCCGGCCAAGCTGCGCCACCGGGCCGCCCGCAAGCTGGGGGCGGTGCTTTACGGCAAGCTGTTGCGTCTCGATTGGGCGCGCGCCCACGCCGATCAGCCGCGCGCCCGGCCGGGTGCCCGCCTGGCGGCGGC
>JAJFGI010000210.1 GCA_021776215.1 Kiloniellaceae bacterium
CTCGTATCCGGCGAACGACAATCTGATGGAATTGCTGGTCGCCCTCGATGCCCTCAAGCGCGGGTCGGCGCAGCGGACCACGGCGGTGATCCCCTATTACGGCTATGCCCGCCAGGACCGCAAGTCGGGACCGCGCACGCCCATCTCGGCCAAGCTGGTGGCCAATCTGATTACCTCGGCGGGCGCCGACCGGGTTTTGACCCTGGATCTCCATGCCGGCCAGATCCAGGGGTTCTTCGATATTCCGACCGACAACCTCTACGCCGCCCCGGTTTTCACCAAGGACATCCTGGATCGCTACGACGGCGACGAGATGACCATCGTCTCCCCCGACGTGGGCGGGGTCCTGCGGGCGCGGGCCATTGCCAAACGCCTGGACGCGGAACTGGCGATCATCGACAAGCGCCGCGAACGGGCCGGTGTCTCCGAGGTCATGCACATCATCGGCGAGGTCGGCGGCAAGCGCTGCATCATCCTGGATGACATCGTCGATTCCGCCGGTACCCTGTGCAACGCCGCGGTCGCCTTGACGGACGCCGGCGCCAAGTCGGTGTGCGCCTATGTCACGCACGGCGTCCTCTCCGGCGGAGCGGTGGCGCGGGTGTCCTCCTCGCCGCTCGAGGAGCTGGTGATGACCGATAGCATCCAGGCCACCGAGGCGGTGCGCGTGGCGCAGAACATCCGACAGATTTCCATTGCGCCCTTGCTGGGCGAGGCCATGCATCGAATCAGCGAGGAGCGTTCGGTTTCCAGTTTGTTCGACTACCCGTCCGAATAGGGCAACGGCATCCGCCCGGCACCCCTGGAGGCCGGGCTTTGCGCGATGCCGCACGCGCCCGAACCCGGACTTCTGTGATGAAGGAGCGAAAGACATGAGTATCATTGTAACCATCCCGGCGAAGCCGCGGACGGGGACCGGTAAGGGGCCGGCCCGCGCCACGCGACGGAGCGGGCGTGTACCAGCCGTGGTTTACGGCGCCAAGAAAGATCCAAATCTCATCAGCCTGGATCCCCGGGATCTGATGCGCGCGCTGCGTGCCGGCAGTTTCATGGCCACGGTTTTCGATGTCGACGTGGACGGCAAGGCGGAGCGCGTGCTGCCCCGCGACGTCCAGTTCGATCCGCTGTCCGATGCCCCCTTGCACGTGGATTTCCTGCGCGTGTCACCGACCACCACGGTCACCGTGGACATCCCCGTGGCCTTCCTCAACGAGGAAGCGTCGCCGGGCCTGAAACGCGGCGGCCTGCTCAACGTGGTGCGCCATGACATCGAAGCGCATTGCCGGGCCGATGCCATCCCGCATCATATCGAGATCGATCTGACCGGCCTGGATATCGGCGACAGCGTGCACATCAGCATGATTACCTTGCCGGAGGGCATGCGTCCGACTATCACCGACCGCGACTTCACGATCGCCACCATCGCCGCGCCGACCGTGGTGCAGGAAGAAGCGGCGGAGGAAGCCGCCGAAGCCGCCGCCGAGGGCGAAGAGGGCGAGGCCCCCGAGGGCGAGGAAGAGGCCGAGGGCGAGGACAAGGACAAGGCGGGCGAGAAATCCACCGAGAAGTAGCCCGCCGGCGGATTGGTCATGCATCTTCTTGTCGGCCTGGGCAATCCGGGTCCGCGCCATGCCGGAAACCGGCACAACATCGGCTTCATGGCGGTGGACGAGATCGTCCGCCGCCATTCCTTCGGGCCATGGCGGGCGCGCTTTCAGGGACAGGCGGCCGAGGGACGCATCGGCCGTCATAAGGTCTTGGCCTTGAAACCGGAAACCTACATGAACGAGTCCGGTCAGGCGGTGGGCGCGGCGCTGCGCTTCTACAAGCTCGATCCCGCCGCGGTCACCGTTCTCTACGACGAGATCGACCTCAGGCCCGGCAAGATCAAGGCCAAGCTGGACGGCGGCAATGCCGGCCACAACGGCCTGCGCAGCATCGATGCGCATATCGGCAAGAACTACTGGCGCGTCCGCCTCGGCATCGGCCACCCCGGCGACAAGGACCTGGTGCACGCGCACGTGCTAAGCAATTTCGCCAAGGCCGAAAGCGCCTGGCTCGTGCCGTTGCTCGACGCCGTCGCCGAGGAGATGCCCGGCTTACTAGACGGCGACGACAGCGGTTTCATGTCCCGCGTCGCCCACCGCACCGCGCCGCCAAAGCCAAAGCCGGAGCCAAAACCAGAGGGCGACCCCGCCCCGCCGCCGGACAAGCCAGAGGGCGGCGGCGATGGGCTTTAACTGCGGCATCGTCGGCCTGCCCAATGTGGGCAAGTCGACCCTGTTCAACGCCTTGACCGAGACCGCAGCGGCGGAAGCGGCGAACTATCCCTTTTGCACCATCGAGCCAAATGTCGGCCGGGTGCCGGTCCCCGACCCGCGCCTGGTCGAGATCGCGCGCATCGCCAAGTCAGCGAAGGTGGTGCCGACCCACCTGGAGTTCGTCGATATCGCCGGTCTGGTGCGCGGCGCCTCCCAGGGCGAGGGCCTGGGCAACCAGTTCCTCGGCCATATCCGCGCCGTCGATGCCATCGTCCACGTGTTGCGCTGCTTCGATGGCGAGATCACCCATGTGGAGGGATCGGTCGACCCGGTACGCGACGCCGAGACGGTGGAGACCGAGTTGCTGCTCGCCGATCTGGCCAGTGTGGAAAACCAGTTCGAAACCGCGCAGAAACGGGCGCGCGGCAACGACGCCGAGGCGAAGACACGCCTGGCGGTCCTGGAACCGGTAACCGAGGCCTTGCGCGCCGGCACCCCGGCCCGGCAGGTGAAGGTCGCCGAGGCCCTGCGCCCGGTCCTGGTCCAGTTGCAGCTCCTGACCGCCAAGCCGGTGCTCTATATCGCCAACGTCGAGGAGGCGAGTGTGGCCACCGGCAACGCCTATTCGGAACAAATCTCTGCCCGCGCCAGGGCGGAGGGCGCCGCCTGCGTCGTCGTCTCGGCCGCCATCGAGGCGGAAATCGCCGCCCTCACCGACCCGGCGGAACGGCGGGAGTTCCTGGAAACCCTCGGCTTGGCGGATACGGGCCTGGCGCGGGTGATCCGGGCCGGCTACGAGCTGCTCGATCTGATCACCTTCTTCACCGCCGGCCCGAAGGAGGCACGCGCCTGGACCGTCCGCCGGGGCAGCAAGGCGGCCCAGGCCGCCGGCGTCATCCACAGCGATTTCGAACGCGGCTTCATCCGCGCCGAGACCATCGCCTACGACGATTTCGTCGCCTGCGGCGGCGAGCAGGGCGCCAAGGACGCCGGACGCATGCGCGCCGAGGGCCGCGACTACGTGGCCAAGGACGGGGATATTTTTCTCTTTCGCTTCAACGTCTGAGCCCCCACATCCCTCTTTATGTCCTGGAAAGAGGAGACGGCCCTGTGAGCACCCCTTCATCGGCAAAGCGCGACACCCCGGATACCGCGGGGCCGCGTATCCGCATCGAGCCGTGCACGCGCACGGCGCGGGTCATCTTCAATGGGGAGACAGTGGCGAAAAGCGACGCCGCCTTAGTCCTGCATGAGCGCGGTTATGAGCCACGGGTCTACTTTCCGATGCACGATGTGCGCATGGACCTGCTGACAACCACGGATCGCAGCACCCACTGTCCGTACAAGGGCGATGCCTCGTACTGGACGGTAGCGGCGGAGGGACAGCAGGCGGAGAATGCCGCCTGGGCCTACCGGCAACCGATCGACGACGTGGCGGCCATCAAGGACCACCTCAGCTTCGCCGACCCCATCCGGACGGACGCCTAGACAGCGTCCACGCCGCGGAGGGCGGCGAGCTCCGCTTCCAGCGCGTCAATGCGCGCCTGCTGCTTGGCCAGCGCCGCGGCGACATCTTCCTCCGCGTAGCGGCGGGGAATGTGCTGCGGGCAATTGATGTCCCAGGCGTCGATGGCGAAGACGACGGCGCGTTCCGGGCGGCCTTTCGCGCCGGGTTCGACCAGACCAGCGAGCAGATCCGGGTCATCCTCGACGATGCGGGCCCGCCCCCAGATCTTGATGCGCTGCCGATTGGCGTAGTCCATCAGAAATATGAAGGCACGGTCGTTCTCGGACAGGTTGCCGACCGTGATGTATTGGCGATTGCCCTTGAAGTCGGCGAACGCCAAATGCCGGTCGTCCAAGACCTTGAGGAAGCCCTTCGGCCCGCCGCGGTGCTGAATGTATGGCTGTCCGGCGGCATTGGACGTCGCCAGATAGAACGAATCGCGCTGGGCGACAAAGGCGGCCAGTTCGCCGGTTACCCGGTTGCGCCAGTCGCCCCGCTCCTCCATGCGCGCGTAGGTGGCGCGCGACCCGCGACTCTCCTGGGCGGTCTTGACCGCCGGGGTAAACGCAATGTCACTGACGTGTTCGGCCATCCATTCCTCCATCCGCCCCGGCCCAGCAATGGCAAATAGGATTATGATATAGACAGACCGGTCTGTCTATATCATAATGGGACTATGCAGGGAGATATGATATCCGCCCGCCGCGACCTCCTGGTCGGCACCGCCGAACGCCTGTTTCAGCAAAACGGCTATCGGGCGACGGGCATCGATCGGATTCTCGCGGAGTCGGGGGTCGCCAAGATGACCCTCTACAAGTATTTTTCCTCCAAGGACGAGTTGATTCTCGCGGTCCTGCGCGGCCGCAGCGCGCGCTGGCGCACCTGGATGGAAACCATGGTGGCCCGCCGCGCAACGGCGCCCCGCGACAAGCTGCTGGCGATCTTCGATGTGTTCGAGGACTGGTTCGAGACCCGGGATTTCGCCGGCTGCATGTTCCTCAAGGCATCGTCGGAGTACAGCCTGCTGGACGATCCGGTGCACCGCGCCGCCGCCGAGCATCACCGCGATATCCTGGCCTATCTGCGCCAGCTTGCGGCCGAGGCCGGGGCGCGGCGCCCGGCCCCGCTTGCCCGGCAATTGATGCTTCTGCTCATCGGGGCAACCGCCATCAGCCAGGTCAACGGACCCGTGGGTGCCGGCCGGCAGGCGCGCGAGGCCGCCGTTGTCCTGCTGGCCAAGGCCCTCGACTAGGCGGAGTCCGGGGGCGACCGGGGCAGCAAAAGCCGCTCGAGTATGAGCACCGTGAGCACGGTGAACACGCCGGAGAAAATGACGTCGCTGAGAAAATGGCTGCCGGTGAGCATGCGACCGAAGCCGACCACCAGGCCGAACCCCAAGGCCGCCAGCACATAGCGCCGGCGCCGTCCGGCGACCAGGGCGAACCCGAGCGTGCCAAACGCAAAGGCCGAATCGCCGGAGACGAACGAGCAGTTGCGCGGACACTGATCGGCGATCACAAAGGCCGGGGTAAACTGTTTCTCGCCGCCGAATTCGACGGTCTGGGACGGCCGCGCCCGGCCCCAGTTTTCCTTGAATATGGCGTTGGCCACGATCCCGGCCCCGACGCCGAAGCATAACAGCAGAAACACGTACCGCCGCCAGTCGAGACCGAGAACCGCCCGGCGGCGGACCAGCGTCAGGATCAAGCCGACGGCCAGCGCCGCCACGGTGACCTGTGCCACAGTGCGGGTGATTTCCGCCCAAATCACGGCGATCGGGCTGCCGCTCAAGACAAACCTGTTGTCGCCCAGATACAGCGCCCGGGCAGCCGCCAAGTCGATCTGCGGCAGGGCGACGAACAGGATCGCGGCCACCAGGCCGAAGGCCACGGTCGCCCCTATCTCGCGTCCCAGCCTGGCGTTCACGGGGCCCGATATCCCGCAAGATCGTAGAAATAGAAGACTCGCGTCCGCCCGCGGCCGCCGGGAATCGCCAGGGATGGCAGGGGCTGCGTCCTGGTGAAGCGATTGAGGATGGGGTCCGGTTCGGACCAGGTGGTCACATAGAGGACGCGCGGAGTCGCCGCGGCATCAAAGGGGGCCATCAGCTCGTATTGGTTGCGGGCCGTGCCGCCGTCGCGCCAGGCGACAATGGGAAATCCGTCGTCGCGGGCATAGTCGCGGGCATAATAGAGCAGCTCGGCCATGATCATGCGGTCGTCGGTCAGTACCGCGGCGCCAGGGCGCTCGGCCATTAGGGTGGCGACATTCCGGCCGAGCACATCCCAGCCGCGCAGCCGCGCGAACACATCCATGCCCGGCGGCAGGCCGCCGCCCGAGGCCACCGCGACGAGCCCGTACAGCACCGCCGCCACGATCACGTGCAGAGCGAAGGAA
>JAJFGI010000022.1 GCA_021776215.1 Kiloniellaceae bacterium
GACGTCGCCTAGCCGCGAAATCCGTCCTGCTGGCCGACGTCAGGACGCGACGGCGCGACTGTTCAAGATGCGCAGGATCAGCTTCAGTTTCTTTTTCAGCTCATCCTGCGAAAACGGCTTGGCTATGTAGGCGGTGACCCCGCTGGTTTTCGCGGCGATGACCGAATCCGAATCAGCGGCGCCCGTTATCATGACGAAGGGCAGGTCCGGGTCAACCGTGCGGACCTGACGAAGCACATCCAGGCCCGTCAACTTCGGCAGGTTCCAGTCGCAGAGAACGAGATCCAGAAGATCATCGCAGTTGCCCAGGAACGTCAGCGCTTCGCCACCGTCCTTGGCCGTATATATTTGGCTGATCCCCAAATCAGAGAGCATCCCCTTCACCAGGTTCATCGCCTGGAAATTATCCTCGACGACGAACACTCTCAGATCCTTAATTTCCATCATCGTCTCAACCCTTACTCACATATCGTTCGAACTAGCTACCGGGATATCATCATCCGTTCGCGACAGCAGGGATTCGCGAACCGCCTCCGCCAGGGCTTCCAGCGCGACCGGCTTGTGGAGTAGCGGAAACTCGTCCGGCTCCAAGTCGTCGCTCTGCTCACCGCGCGCCGGATAGCCGGACACCAGGATCACTTTTAACTCGGGCC
This sequence comes from Kiloniellaceae bacterium, assembly GCA_021776215.1. Taxonomy (GTDB): domain Bacteria; phylum Pseudomonadota; class Alphaproteobacteria; order Kiloniellales; family J153; genus JAJFGI01. The sequence goes on from JAJFGI010000022.1 coordinate 654, forward strand.
GGGTTTGCTTCAGGATTCGCGCGAGCTCGATGCCACCGAGCGCGGGCATGACGACGTCGGAGAGCAAGAGATCGATCGGGCCGTCGTGATCTTCTTCTATTTCGAGGGCGTCGACCCCGTCCGAGGCAACGAGCACCCGGTAGCCCAATTCCTCGAGAGTCAATTGTGCCAGTCGCCGAAGGGCGTCGTCATCCTCGACAAGAAGAATCGTTTCCCCGGCCGAAGACGCGAGATTGGAGGCAATCTGCGACACCACGTCCGGCTGTTTGTCCACGCGCCTGAGGTAAATGCTCACGATCGTGCCCACGCCGAGTTCGCTGGCAACGTCGATGGCCCCCCCGGATTGTTGGACGAAACCATAGACCATGGCCATCCCCAATCCGACACCCTTTCCTTGTTCTTTCGTCGTGAAGAACGGTTCGAACATGCGCGCCGCGGTCGCGGGATCCATTCCCGTACCGTTGTCTTCCACCGAGAACTTGATGAATTGGCCGTCATCGTCGACGTTATGACGACTTAACAGGTCGGCGTCGGGTTGTGCGGCATCCAGTCGAATGTGGAGCGGCCCGCCGGATGGCATCGCATCACGGGCATTGATCGCAAGATTCACCAATGCCTGCGAGAGGAGACTGGCGTCGGCTTCGACGCAAACCGTTTCGTCGGCGATGTCGATAACGAGCTCGATTGTTTCGCCGAGCAGCGGGCGGAGCATGGTGTTCAGCTCGTGCAGGACGTCCGAGGCCCGGAATACCGTCGCCTCAAGAGCTTGTCGGCGGCCGAAGGCCAACAGCTGTTTCGTCAGGCCCGCCGCCTTGTCCGTCGCGGTCACGACTTCCGATAGCGCGCTTGCTACGATTACCGGGTCGGTCGAGTTGGCCCAGGCGCGCTTCGCATAACCGCCTATGACCATCAACAGGTTGTTGAAGTCGTGCGCAACGCCCCCGGCCAGTTGACCGAGGGCATTGAGTTTCTGTGATTCCCGCAGGTGGTCCTCGACCCGCTTCTGCTCGGTCAGATCGGTTATCATGACGCCGACACCGTCGGTGGTGCCGTTCGGGCCGGTGATCGGAAATTTCACGAGTTGTTCGAACCGGCGGCCCTCTGGTCCGTTGGTGTCCACATCACGGACAAGGATACGATTTGTCTCGAGGACTTGCCGATTTTCCGCGGCCTCGAGTTCGGCCGTGGGCGCCACGAAAAGATCGGCGGCGGTCTTGCATTTGATATCCTCAGGCTCTGAATTGAGGGCGCGCGCGAACAGCGAATTGACAAGCACGTATCGACCTTGGTTGTCGGTCAGGCCGATCTTCAGGGGTGCGTTGTCGATCACTTCGCGTAGGCGTGTCTCGCTTTCCCGCAGCGCCTGCTCCTGCTGTTTCCGATCCGATATGTCGACCATGACGGACTGCAGGACATTTTCACCATTCCAGTCAATGACGCTTCCCGTGTCTTCGAGCCAAATTAGGGAACCGTCCTTTCGCATACCTTGGAATTCGCACAGCGTCGGGACAGGTTCACCGGACAACCTTGCCGCATTGATGGCGGCGATCCGTTCCCGTTCGTGGGGGGCGAAAAGGCGCTCGATCGTATCGAGGCGCAGCACCTCTTTAGGGCTTATGTAACCGAACGTGTGCGCCAGTGATTGGTTGACGAATAGGGGCTTGAAGTTATCGTGGATAACGACGCCCTGAATCGAGCTCTCGAATAGATATTGAAATTGCTCTGCGTTTTGACGAAGCGCCTGTTCGGCATGTTTGAGTTTCGTGAAATCGGTATGGATTCCCACAATGCCGCCGTTTCGGATGGGCCGCTCGGCAATGCTGATCCATTTGCCGTCGCTCAGCTCCGCCTCGATCGATCCCTTTAGTTCCTTCCGGTGCTTGCGCCGCTCGTCGAACCAATCGTCTACGGGCCCCGTGCGGTTCACGATCATTTCTTGATTGGCCAGTGCCTGCAGCCACTCTTCGAAGGGCATGCCTGGGACCAGGTGTTCCGCAATATGAATATAGATCTCCTTGTATCGACTATTCGTCCGCACCAGCCGACCATCGGCGTCATAAATAGCCAAACCCTCGCTGATCGACTCGATGGCATCCACCAGCAGTGTTTCGGCCGCGCGCGCCATATCCTGCGCTTCGATCTCGGAGGTGACGTTTCGCCCGGTCCCGCGATATCCGTTGAAGTTGCGGGCGCTGTCGAACACCGGTTTTCCGCTGACCCGGAAATACGCGACCGAGCCGTCCTGGCGATACATCGGGTAGGTGAAGTCCTTGAACGGCTGATGGCTTTTGAGATCTTCGACGTGCGGCCAGAGGATTTCGGCGTTCGATTCGGAAACCAGCTCCACACGGGTCTTGCCGATGATCGAGGCGCGGGGCACGAGAGTTTGTTGTGAAAATCGCTCCGAGAGATACGTGTAGCGTAGGTCGGCATCCATCTCCCAAAACCAGTCGGACGCCGACTCGGCAAGATCGCGAAAACGAGCGGCAGTATCGAGGAGGGCCTGTTCTAACGTCTCGCGCTCCGTCACCAGGCGGATGGCGCCGACAAATCGAATGCCCCTGCGAGTCACGATTTCTCTGAGGGTGAGCGTCACCGGAAAGATGCCGCCGTCCTTGCGCAAGGCGAACAATTCCTCGCTTCTCACCCGTTCGGTCGCCCTCGTCCGGACGTGGCCATTTTCGAGGAACCACCCCTCGGCGGCCCTGCCCTTGGCTTTGCTCAATAGCGATTCGATGCTGGTGCCCAATGTTTCGGCCGCCGCATAGCCGAAAATTGCCTCCGCCGAGGCGTTGAAGGACAGGATCTTGCCCTTGTCGTCGAACTCAATGATCCCATCCGCGATGTTCTCCAACACGGCACTGATACGACGTTCCCGCTCCAGAAGCGCAAGCGCCGCTTGTCTTTTCTCGGTAATGTCGCGCGCCACAAGCAAGACCGTACTTCCGCCGTCCAGCGGTTGCACCGAGGCCTCGACATCCACCTCGTGTCCCGTTACTTGCCTCATTCGAAGGGGTAGCGGCCCGTTTTCGGAGAGCCAGTCGCTTAACCCCTCCTCCGCCAAATGCCAGTAGTCGGGCGCAAGCAGGGATCTGAACGAAAGACCGACGACATCCATAGCCGCTTTCGCGCCAAGGATTTGGGTGCCCGCCTCATTGATCCAAGTGACCTTGCCATCTTTGATGGCGGCAACCAGCACGGGCAGCGCTTCCGCCAGACCTCCCGGCAGATCGTTGATCAGTTCTGGCGCTCTAAGGGCGTTGATCATTTTCCCCACCAAGGGATCCAGCGTTTGGCAGAGAGAGGAGAGCCGCCACCCTCGTTCGCTCAATGGGCACCAAACAAGTCCATGCGGGATGAACGCGCCCGCATGCTAAATCCGTTATTAACGGATATTGCTAAAAAACCGCTTAACGGGGCTTCTTGCCAAGCATGTGATGATCGGCGGGCACGGCCCAATTCCGTCGTTCCAGACCCTGGGCGTGGACGCGTCCATTGCATACGTACGTATGAAGTTATCTTGTGAGGGCGCTGCCTTGGACGCGCAAAATTGGGTTATGCGGCCTCAGGATTGGGCCGAGATCCGGGCCGGTTGGCTCTAGTCCGGAAAACCGGCCAGTGCCCGCACGTCGGCCGGGCCGTGGCCGGCGGCCCGCAGGGTGCGGATCGCGGCGGCATTGCTGCGCTTGGCCAGGCGCTTGCCGGCCGCGTCGGCCAGCAGGCCGTGGTGCTGCCATTCGGGGACCGGCAGATCGAGCAGCGCCTGCAGCAGGCGGTGAATGTGACTGGCGGCGAATAGGTCCTCGCCGCGGGTGACCAGGGTGATGCCCTGGGATGCATCGTCGACGGTCACCGCCAGATGGTAGCTGGTGGCCACCTCCTTGCGTGCCAGGACGACGTCGCCGAAAATCTCAGGTTCGGCCGTCTGGGCGCCGCGGCGGCGATCATGCCAGGTGAGCGGTCCGGCGTGCCGCGCCGCCATCCCGACGTCCAGACGCAGGGCATGGGCGTGGCTCTCGGCCAGGCGGGCGCGCCGTTGCGCCGGATCCAGGCGCTTGCAGGTTCCCGGATAGATGGGCCCGTCCGGCCCGTGCGGGGCTTGCGCCGAGCGGGCGATCTCCGCCTGGATGTCCCGCCGGGTGCAAAAGCACGGATAGAGCAGCTCCCTCTCCTGCAATCGCGCCAGCGCCGCGGCATAGTCGGCCATGTGCGCCGACTGGCGCCGCACCGGTTCTTCCCAGGTGAGACCCAGCCAGGCGAGGTCCTCGGCGATCGCCGCGTCGAACGCCGGATCGCAACGGCCGGGGTCGATATCCTCGATGCGCAACAGGAAGCGGCCATGGGTGCCGGCGGCGCGCCGGGCGAAGAGGGCCGCGTGCGCGTGACCGAGATGGAGAAGCCCCGTGGGCGAGGGGGCGAAGCGGGTGATCGCCGACATGCCATTGGCCCTAGCCGAGCCGATGCGTAAAGTCCAGCCATGAGCCACACAGCCCCACCGGATGACACCCTGCGCCCGGCTCTCGAGGCCCTGGCGGCGCGCGACCCGGATGTCGCCCACTGGTACGCCTGGTGCGGCCTGCCCCCGGTGCGCCGGCGGCCGCCGGGCTTCGCCAGCCTGCT
>JAJFGI010000211.1 GCA_021776215.1 Kiloniellaceae bacterium
GAAGGGCACATGAGGCTCATCGGAAATGGTGCAGTCATTGATGTGAACCATGCCGGATTCGAGCCGAAGCGACAGATCGAAGGCCTTCTGCAGATCGTTCGTGATCAGGGCAGCGGACAGGCCGTAGGTAGTGTCGTTGGCGATCTCCAGCGCCTCTTCCGAATCGGTTGCCGGAATGATCGAAACGACGGGGCCGAAAGTCTCTTCGTTGTAGATGCGCATATCCCGAGTCACCCCGGTCAATACGGTGGGTTGGTAAATCTTGCCATCATGCGACCCGCCCAGGATGACCTTCGCTCCCTTTTCCTTGGCGTCCGCGATATGGCCGTCAATGAACTCGCATTGCTTCGGGCGAATGAGCGGCCCGACCACGGTCTCGGGGTCGCGTGGGTCGCCGACCTTGATGGTGCGGACCTTCGCGACAAAACGATCGCAGAATTCGTCGAACAGCGGCGCCTCGACAATGACCTTCGAGCTTGCCATGCAAACCTGCCCCTGGTGCAGAAGGATGCCGAAGGCGGCCGCGTCCACCGCATAGTCGAGTTCCGCGTCCTTGAGCACGATCAACGGGCTCTTGCCGCCCATCTCCAGGGTAAATTTCTTCAGGTGCTTGGCCGCCTCGGCCGCGAGATACTTCCCGGTTCGCGAGGAACCGGTGAAGGTGATCATGCGCACCCGCGGATCGGCGATGATCTTCTCGCCAACCTCGGCCGGGACACCGGGGATGACGTTCAGGACACCCGGCGGCAATCCGGCCTCCTCGAAGAGTTCCGCGATCTTCAGGCCCGATACCGGCGTTTCCTCCGACGGCTTCAGGATGAAGGTGTTTCCGGCGGCGAGCGCAAAGGCGATCTTCTTCATCGACAGCAGGAACGGAGAATTGAAAGGAGCGATGCCGGCGATCACACCAAGGGGGCGACGAATCGACATCGACATCTGGCCCGGCATCGTCGTGGGCATGGTCTCGCCAAAGGCATGGCGCACGTCCCCGGCGGTGCTGCGCAGCAGATCGAGGACATACTCGATCTCCCACAGGGCCTTGTTAAAGGCTGAACCGCATTCGTCGATCAGCGCGTCCCTGATCTCCGGCGTGCGGGCCTCGATGACCCGGGCGGTACGCAGCAGCATTTCCTCGCGCTCCGCTACCAGTGACTTGCCCCAGGTATCGTTGGCCCGGTAGGCGGCGGCAATCGCCTGTTCGATCTCTTCCGCGCCGGCCTGCTGCACCCGCGCGAAGATCTCGCCTGTCGCGGGGTTGAGGTCATCGGCGACGATGTTGCGGGACGAATTCACCCATTGCCCGTCGATGAAGAGCTTATAGGTTGGAACGCCGTCGATCGTCTCAAATGATGCGGATGCCATATCATTTGTCCCCTTGTTTGTATCGAGACTCGATCCGGCGTCCAGCCTGTGAGTGCCGCCCGTTGCGATCCTCTCGTCCGGCGAAGCGCCTTATGTTACTAAGGTTAGTATGATAAGATGGTTCAGTGCAAGATGAAGCAGGGCCGGCTGATTGGCCCGTCGAAATGGAAATTGTTTGACTCAATTGTTCTATTTATCTGAAGTTAGTATCTTTCCCGATGAAGATGCTCATCTGGGGTCGAGTTCGTGCCATTGTGACAACCTAGCCGGGAGCCTTTGCAGACGCGGGGTTCCTTGCGGGGCGTTGGGTAATAACGACCGCATAAGGCCCGGTGGAGGGCAAGCATGGCGTCGGTGACACTCTCGAATGTCTCGAAGTTCTACGGCCAAGTGTGCGCGACGCGCGATCTGTCCTTCCGCTGCGACGATGGCCAAATGCTCGCGCTTCTCGGTCCGTCGGGGTGTGGGAAGACCTCGACACTGAAAATGATCGCGGGCATCGAGAATATCGACGGCGGAGAGATCTATTTTGACGACCGTCTGGTGAACGGCCTGTCGCCGGGACAGCGTAACATCGCCATGGTATTCGAGGACTACGCGCTCTACCCAAACATGAGCGTTGCCGAAAATATCGCCTTTCCCCTGAAGTTGCGGCGATGGCCCGAGCGAGAGCTGCGCCGACGGGTCGATCCCGTCCTGGAACTCCTGGACCTTCAGGGACAAAAGGACAGCAATGTGCGACGCCTCAGCGGCGGCGCCCAACAGCGCGTATCGATCGGCAGGGCGCTTGTCCGGGACCCGGAGCTGATCATCTTCGATGAGCCGTTGAGCCATCTGGACGCCGACCAGAAAGTTCAGCTGCGCACCGAAATCCGGCGCTTGCAGAAAGCCACGGGCCTCACGGGGATTCTGGTCACCCACGACCAGACGGAAGCCGTCGCCATGGCCGATCAAGTGGCGGTCATGAACGACGGCGAGCTACAGCAAATTGACGATCCGCGGGTGCTCTACGAGCATCCCGCCAATCTTTTTGTCGCCAATTTCATCGGCGAACCGCCCATGAATCTCCTGCCCGTTCGGCTGGAGGATGACGGGGCTGGCCGGCGCCTATCGGCTCCGGGTTGGAGTATCGGGCTGGGCCAGGAGATCGCCCAGCGGATTGGCCAGGCCGCACAGGGGAAAGAGCTGATCCTCGGGGTTCGACCGTCGTTGATTGAAATTTCCGATGCGCAACCGTGGTCCGCCGCGGGCGGCCCCCCGGATATCGAAGGCACAGTGGTCTGGCAGGAGTACCGCGGCGATGCCCATGTTCTCACCGTTGTCGTCCCCGGCACCGATACGGAAATTATTGTCGAATCACGGCGAGCCTTGGGTTTGGATCGCGGCGCCCCCATCGGTCTCGGGTTTCCGGACGCGGCTTTGAACGTCTTCGATGCCGCGAGTGGCCGCAATCTGCTCTCCGTCCATCGGCGGACGTAGGTCGGGGGCGAGCGATGCGTGCGGGTTTGGTCCTTGAGCAAGTCGACAAATCCTTTGCCGGGGCCAAGGCCGTCGAGCGCTTGTCGCTCGAAGTCCACCCGGGCGAGGTCGTCGCCCTTACCGGACCCTCTGGCGCCGGAAAAACGACCACCTGTCGCCTTGTCGCTGGCTTGGAATACGCCGACGCTGGAAACATCTCCGTCGCCGGGCGCGATGTGACACGGTTGCCGCCCCAGCAGCGCGACGTCTCCCTGATGTTCGAGTCGTTCGCGCTGTATCCCATGATGAATGTCGCGGACAACATCGCCTTCGCTCTGCGCGCACCGACTCGGGCGGGCCGCACGGATGCGGCGGCGATCGCTCGGTGTATCGACGAGGTCCTGGCGCTCACCGAAATGTCGGATTTGCGGGAACGCATGCCGCATGAGTTGTCGGGGGGCCAGAAGCAGCGGGTCGCCTTGTGCCGTGCCCTCGCGTTGGAACCCGCGGTCTATCTGATGGACGAGCCGATATCGCATCTCGACGCCAAGTTGCGCCATAAGCTGAGGGCGGCCCTGCGCCGCCGCTTGGTGGCCGCGCCGGCGCCGACCCTGTGGTGCACCCCGGACAGCATGGAAGCCTTATCCGTGGCCGATCGCGTGGCCGTTCTCGTAGACGGCCGTCTGCAGCAATTCGACCGGCCGGAAGCGATCTACACCCGCCCGGCGAATACCCAGGTGGCACGCCTGGTCGGCGATCCGGGAATGAATCTGTTGCCGGGCACCTTGGTGCGCGATGACGGGGCTCTGCGGTTTCGCCATAAGGAGATGACGGTGGACCTGTCCGACGAAACCCGGACGCGGCTCGACGCGAGCGGCAGTAGCGGCAATGTCGTGCTTGGCGTTCGGGCCACGGACATGGAGATCGCCGAACCGGGTGCGGCCGATGCCCACCGGGTCGAGGTCTATTCCTACGAACCCTTCGGCAAATACGCGATCCTGACCGCCAAGCTGGGCGGCGACATGATCAAAGCGAAAATCTTCGACGCTACTCACGTGGATATTGGAGACGTTCTATCGATCCGTTTGCACGGCAGGAACGCGGTGGTGTTCGACGCTGCGACGGCGAAAGCGATCTAAATAGTCGTCAATCAATGGCCCGAACCGGGCCGATCAGGGCAGAGGAGGTGCACATGAGAACCAATGACAAGTCACGCAGAGCCGGGTGGTGGCGTCGCGCCGCAATAGCCGCCGTTACGTTGTCGATGGCAGCGGCCGGGTTGCCGAGCCTGGCAAATGCCTGGACGTACAAGGAGGCGGCGGCGCCGTACAAAGGGACCAAGATCGTCATCCTCGACGAAGTGACTCCCTTGCAACAGACCTTCGCGAAGTTGGTTCCGGAATTCGTCGCGGAAACCGGAATCGAGGTGGACTATCAGTTGCTCAATCATTTCGAGGTGATCAACAAAGGTCAGGCGGACCTTTTGTCGGGCCGTGGCGCTTATGACGGCGTCATGTTGCATTCGGCGCAGATGGGCCTTCTGCTGGACGCCGGTGCCCTACGTCCGATCGACGATCTTCTTGCCGATTCCAAGCTGACCAGCCCGGATATCGACGTTGCCGACTTCATCGAGCCGAACTGGAGTACGACCGCGAAATTCAAGGGCGAAACCTACGGGCTGCCGACCTGGAATTACAATGTCATGTATTGGGCGCGCGGCGACCTGTTGTCGCACCCGGACGAGCAAGCCGCCTTCAAGGCCAAGTATGGCTACGACCTTGCGCCGGCCGAAACCATGCAACAGATGCGTGACATCGCGGAATTCTTCACGCGCAAGGCAGGGGCGACGCTCGCGGGCCAGACCTTGGCGGGCGATTTCTATGGGATCGGCCTGGAAGGCATCAAGGGCGGCACCACGTGGGGTACGGTCTGGAACTCCTTTCTGAAGAACTGGGGCGGCGACCTCTTCGACAAGAATGGCAAGCCGAATTTCGATACCCCCGAAAATCGCGCCGCGATCAAGTTCTGGGGCGACCTCTGGGCCTTTGGCCCGCCCGGCCTGGCGGAAACGTCGCTGCTTGATGTCCCGACCCTGGTGGGGACCGGCGTCGTCGCCCAATCGATCGCCTGGAGCGATTTCGCCCTGGGTGTCGATCGGCCCGGCAACTCGGAATTCGCCGGCAAATTCGCTTACCGCCCGGTGCCGCGCAACGCCGACTACAATGGGCCGCGCTCGGCTGAAGCCGCTCCGTCGATCATCGCCATCGGCAAGGCCAGCAAGAATCCGCAGGCCGCCTATCTGTTTCTGCAATGGATGAGCGACAAGCAGACCCAGGCCAAGTTGGCCGACGCGCTCGGCGGTGGCGTGCCGATCCGGAACAGCACTTGGGATCTGCCGGCCTTCAAGGATTCCGATCACGCCAAGCTCTATGAGGCGATGCAAGAGACCATGAAGTACACCTCGGGCAAGCCGCGGGTGCCGCAGATCTATCAGATCTTCGACGTCATGTCGGGCCTGATGCAGGAAGTGGGCCTCGGCAAGATCACCCCGGAGCAGGCCACAAAGCAGGGCCAGGAAGCCCTGCTCAAGATCTGCGGCGACAAATGCGTCCTTTAGTCAGGGACTTTTGCTGCCAACTGCCGCCGCCGCCATTTTTTGGCGGCGGCGGTGCCGTTTCCCGGAACCCAGCCAGATCATGATCGACACCGACACGGCATCCCGGGCCGGTGTGAACAGAGAGTCTCCGGAGCGCCGGTTCTGGTATCCATATCTGCTGATCGCGCCGACGATGGTGACCCTCGTCATCATCAGCCTGATTCCGTTTCTCTATACGGTGTATCTGAGCCTGCATGAATCCAAATACGGGCAGGTCGGTGGCTTTATCGGCCTGGAGAACTTTCTCGTCGTGCTCGCCGACCCGCGCTTCTGGAACGCCATGGGGGTGGCGATCGTATTTGTCCTTATCGCGGTGCCCATCGAATTCATGCTGGGATTGGCCGGCGCGCTTATTCTCAACGCCGGAGTCAGATACCGGGGCACCCTGGTGCCGTTGATGTTCATCCCGACGATGATGGCCCCGATCGTGGTCGGCTTGCTCTGGAAGATCATGTTCGCCGGCTCGTGGGGGCTGGTGTCGTACAACCTGTTCGAGCGTTTCGGAATTCTCAGCGGCACATCCATATTCGGGTCCCGGAACCTGGCCCTCTACGGGATCATCCTGGTCGACATATGGCAATGGACGCCGTTCATGATGCTGGCCTTCTTTGCCGGCTTGCAGTCACTGCCGGTCAATCCGTACCGGGCCGCGGCGATCGACGGCGCCAATCCGGTCCAGGTATTCTTTCTCATCACCCTGCCGATGCTCTCGCCACTTCTGGTGGTGATCGTGATCCTGCGCCTGATCGACGCCTTCAAGATCTTCGATTCCATTTTTATTCTGACCGGTGGCGGGCCCGGCGATGCCACCGAATCGCCCAGCATATTCGCCTACAAGATGGTCTTCGAATATTGGCAGATCGGCGAGGCGAGCGCGCTTGCGGTCCTGGTTTGGCTTTTGTTTTTCGGGTTCTGCAACCTCTTCTACCAGGTCGCCAAGAAGCGGCTGAACGCATTCTGAAACGGCGAGGACGGCATGGCGGCACGCGTTACCAGCAAGCGAGACCGGACCGGTCGCTCACGGGTCCTAACGACATTGGCGATCCTCTACACCGTGGGCATCCTTTTCCCGGTCTTTTGGATGGCGACCCTGATGATCAAGCCCGAAGCCATCATGTTCGTTCGGCCGACCGTTTGGGTCTTCGAACCCACTCTCGATCATTTTGCCTTCCTGCTGCACGAGGGTTTTCTGTGGCATCTGCTGTCCTCGCTCATCGTCGCATCGGCCAGCACGCTTCTGGTGGTCATTATCGGGACGCCGGCCGCCTATGCCTTTTCCCGATTTCCAATCTGGCGAAGCGATGACCTCTTCATCTTCATTCTTGCGACGCGGATGGCGCCACCGGTGGTCCTGTTGATCCCGTTCTATCTGATCTATGCGAAGGTCGGGTTGATCGACACCTATGTCGGCCTCGTTTTGGCGTATTTGACCTTCAATCTGTCATTCTACGTCTGGGTCATGCGAAGCTTCTGTCGGGATCTTCCGGTGGAGCTTGAAGAGGCGGCCTTGGTCGCCGGCTACCCACGCTGGCAAGTGCTTCTGAAGATCGTGTTTCCATTGGTCCGGCCGGGCATGGTTGCCGCGGCCGTCTTGTGTTTCATCTTCGCTTGGAACGAGTTCCTCTATGCCTTCATGCTGGGCGGCGACAAGATCAAGACCCTGCCGGTCGCGATCCCGACGCTGATCACCACGCAAGGCGTGCGATGGGGCGAGATGTCGGTCGTCGGAATCGTCGGTCTGCTGCCCGTGCTCGCGGCCGTGTTTTTCCTACAGAAACACATCGTCCGCGGTTTAACCATGGGCGCCGTCAAGGGCTGATGGCCGAAGAACGCCCGGCTTGGTAACGCCGGCCGGGCGCGACGCGCCGAATCCTATGCCCGAGGTTCCGGATCCGGCCGGCGCTGCGCGCCGTCCGCGCGGCGTGCGGGTTTGGGCGGATTCTTGCCCGACGGCCAGCCCTCGCGCTGACGTCGTCGGTCGCCATCGACATCTTCGGTCTGGTCGTGCAGCAGGATGACCTGGGTGGGATAGGGCATATCGATTCCGTCCTCATCGAGGGCTTCCTTGATGGCCTTGATGACCCGGCCAAATGTCGTGATGACACTCGCCCGGTCCGATGCCGTCCACCAGCGCACCCGCAAATTGGTGCTGAAATCAGCAATGGCGATGGGAATTACGTCGGGTCCGGGGTCGGGCTTCACGCCGTCCGTGTCCGCGATGGCGTCCAGAATTTTGTCGGTGGCGGCCTGGATATCGTCATTGCAGCCGATGCCCACGTCATACTGCGAGCGGACGATCTCGTAAGCCGTGTTGACCACGACGGCTTCGGTGTAGATCTCGCTGTTGGGAATGACGACGCGGCGTCCGTCATAGGTCTTCACCATGGTCGCCCGGGTTTCTATTCTCTCGACGGTGCCCTCGTGGCCGCCCGAGACAATTTGATCACCGACCTCGAAAGGTTGCCGGATGAGGATCAGGATGCCGGCCAGCATATTCTGCAAGATGTCCTTGAACGCAAATCCGATGGCGACCGAGCCGATGCCAAGTCCGGCGAACAGATCGACCGGTTTGATGGACGGAGAGATGATTGTGAGCGCCAACATCACGCCGGCGACCGCGAACGACAACGCCGTGAACTTGCCCAGAACCTCGCCCAGGTTGCTCCGGCCGCGCGCGGTCGCTGTCCGGCGCACCAAACTTGCGGCCAGCTTACCGAGAAACCAGAAAACGACCAGAACAACGATCCCGACGGCGATATTCGGCAACAACCGAAAAAAACCATCGACCCAAGAGTCGAGTTTCTCGAACATATTGCCGACATCGGCATCGATTGTTTCCATTCGCGCGAATCTCCGTAGTAAAGTCCGAGGGTCGGGACGCCGTGCCTAGAAAAGGAACGCCAGGATGCAACAATTCGTTCCGGCGGGCGTTTATCAAAGGGTTATTTCGTCTCGATTTCAGAGGGGGTGCCGTGCCGGTCTCATTCATTCAAATTTATCAGCAGATCAAAGCGAGCTTTTGGTTTTTGCCGACGGTAATGGGCATGGCTGCGTTGCTGGCCTCCTATTTGATGATCGGCCTGGACGAGACGGGCGTGGGTCAGGAAATCTCGAAATGGCTGCCGCTGCCGGTACTGGACGTGGAGGGCTCTAGGCAAATCCTGAACACCATCGCCGGTTCCATGATAACGACAGCGAGTCTCGTGTTTTCCCTGGTATTTGTCGCTCTCACCCTAATCTCCGGTCAATTGGGCCCCAGGGTGCTGGTCATATTCATGCAGGATCGCGTAACGCAGATCATGCTCGGGGCCTTTGTGGCGTCCTTTCTTTATTCGCTCATGATTTTGGGCGTTATCGGTACCGGGAAGAACCAGGAATTTGCCCCCCACCTATCGGTTCTATCGGCCATTGCCATTGCGATCGTTGCTTTTGGCTTGGTCGTTTATTTTATTCATCACATGGCAACGTCGATCCAGGCGGATGCCGTTATTGCGTGGCTGGGTGCGGATCTCAACCAGGCGCTTGATAACATATTGCTCAGCGACACGGAGACCGTCGGGGCCGATCCGATGGAGCGTGATCTGAAAAATGAACTGGCTCTGTTCAAAGAGGACGCCTTACCGGTTCCAAGCGGCCGGTCGGGATATATCGGCATGATCGCCTACGCGGACGCCGCGGCGCTTGCGAAAAAACATGGCGTATACATCAAGTTCCATGTGCGGCCGGGGCGCTTTGTTCTGCGCGGCGCGCCGCTGGCGAGCGTGCGGCCGAAGAACCGCAAATTCGTGGCCGTTGAAACCGGGATCGCAGACTGCATATCCTTCGCCACCAAGCGCGGTCCCGAACAGAATGCCAATTTCGAACTCAATGCGCTTGTCGAAGTGGCGCTACGGGCACTCTCGCCGGGGATCAACGATCCGTTTACCGCCCACACCTCGATTGATCACATCACGGACAGTTTATGCCGACTGATCTGCGGCACCCTAAAACCAATCGCCATCGAGGATGAGGACGGCGAAGCGCGGGTATACCGCGTCGCGCAAACCATCGATCACTATCTGGATAGCGC
>JAJFGI010000212.1 GCA_021776215.1 Kiloniellaceae bacterium
GACCCCCTGGATTGCGAGATGGGCGAACCGTGGTCTGGCGCGCGGCCGTTGGCGCTCGATGGACCGGGCGCCTGGCGCAGCACCGGCGATACGGTGGAACGGCTGGAGATGTTGGCCGCCGATCTGATCGCCGGCCGCCGCCCGCCCGACGGGGGGTGGACGCATACGCGGGCCGTGTTGGCTTACCTAGACGCTGATCTACGTCCACGTGTCACCAGTTGCGGAGATGCCGAGATCGCGGCGATTCTCGCCGGCCTGGACGGCCGCTTCGTCGCCCCCGGTCCCGCCGGGGCGCCGACGCGCGGACGGCCCGATGTGCTACCGACCGGGCGCAACTTCTATTCCGTCGATACGCGTACGGTGCCCACACCCGCCGCCTGGCAACTGGGCTGGACCTCCGCCTGCCGCCTGCTCGAACGGCATCGGCAGGAGCACGGTGCCTGGCCAAAGACGATCGCGCTCTCCGCCTGGGGCACGTCGAACATGCGCACCGGCGGCGACGATATCGCGCAAGGCTTGGCTCTCATGGGCGTGCGGCCGACGTGGGAGACCGCCTCGCGCCGGGTCACCGGCTTCGAGATCATGCCCGCGTCCATCCTCGACCGGCCACGGGTGGACGTGACCTTGCGCATCTCCGGCTTCTTTCGCGACGCCTTTCCGGCGCAAGTGGACCTATTCGATTCCGCCGTGCGCGCGGTGGCCGCCCTGGACGAGCCAGAACAGATCAATCCCATCGCCGCGCGGGTGCGCGCCGATACGGCCCGATTGCAGGCTGAGGGCTGCGATGCAACGGAAGCGACACGGCGCGCGGGATACCGGGTCTTCGGCTCGAAGCCGGGCGCGTATGGTGCTGGCCTGCAGGCCCTGATCGACGAACGCGGCTGGCAGGGCGAGGCGGACCTGGCCCGCGCCTATGTGGCCTGGGGCGGCTATGCCTACGGCGATGGCAGCGAGGGGAAACCCGTGCATCGCCTGTTCGAATCGCGCCTGCGCGCCGCCCAGGTGGTGCTGCACAATCAAGACAACCGCGAGCACGACGTGCTCGATTCCGACGACTACTATCAGTTCGAGGGCGGCCTGGCGGTCGCCATTCGTCATCTGTCCGGGGCTCAGCCGGTGCTTTATCACGCCGATCATTCGCGCCCGGAAAGCCCGCGCATCCGCACCCTGGCGGAAGAAGTCGCCCGCGTCGTCCGCGCCCGCGTGGTCAATCCGAAATGGATCGCCGGGGTCATGCGCCACGGCTACAAGGGCGCCTTCGAGATGGCGGCGACTGTGGACTATCTCTTCGCCTTCGCCGCCACCGCCCGGGTGGTGGAAAACCACCACTTTGACGCGGTTTTCGAGGCGTACTTGCGTGATCCCGAGGTTCTTGCGTTTCTGCGCCAGAACAATCCGGATGCCCTCCGGGAAATGTCGGCGCGGCTGATGGAGGCGCAGGAGCGCGGCCTGTGGAAACCCCAGTCCAACTCGGCGCATGCAATCTTGCGCGACCTGCAGGTGCCAACGGCGGAGGCCGTGCCATGAGCGAACGCCCGGACGAGGACGAAGACTACCGCCGCGCCAACGAGAAGGCGCGCAACCGCAAGATCGCCCGCGACAAGATGCTGGCCACCAAGACCCGCGAAAAGGGCTTGCTCATCGTTCACACCGGCAAGGGCAAGGGCAAATCCACCGCCGCCTTCGGCCTGGCCATGCGCGCCATGGGCAACGGCCTGCGCGTCGGCATCGTGCAGTTCGTCAAGGGCAAGTGGGAGACCGGCGAGCGGCACATCCTGGAGCACTTTCCCGAGCAGGTGGAGATTCGCACCATGGGCGAGGGCTTTTCCTGGGAAACCCAGGACCGGGCGCGCGACATCCGCGCCGCCGAGGCGGCCTGGACGGCCTCCCGCGAGATGGTCGAGGCGTGCCGCGCGTCACCGCCGAAGTACGATCTGATCGTCCTGGACGAGCTGAACATCCCGCTGCGCTACGACCACCTGCCCATCGCCGATGTGGTTGCCTTCCTGCGGAATAAACCGGAAATGCTGCACGTGGTGGTCACCGGCCGCAACGCCAAGGCGGAGCTGATCGAGATCGCCGATCTGGTCACCGAGATGACCATGATCAAGCATCCCTTCCGCGAGCAAGGCGTGAAGGCGCAAAAGGGGATCGAGTTCTAATGCACACTCTACAGACTCAGCCACGCGGCGCCAGCAGCCACTGCCACCAAGCCGCAAGCCCACCGATAGAGGTTGAGCGTGGCGCGGATGTCGGCGGCATCCAGATCGCGCCGGCCGTCGCCCATCCAGGCATCGTCCACCACCTCGGCGCCGTATTGCCGCGGTCCGGCCACGGCAATGCCCAACGCCCCGGCCATGGCCGCTTCCGGCCAGCCGGCATTCGGCGAGCGATGGTGCCGCGCGTCCCGCTGCAGGACGCGCCAAGCATCGGCGGCATCGGCGCCAGGCATAATCGCGGCGGCGGCGACCAGCACCGCCCCGGCCAATCGTGCCGGCAGCCAATTGACCCAATCGTCCAGCTTCGCCGCGGCACGGCCGAAGGTAAGATACCGCGGGCTGCGGTGGCCGATCATGGAATCCAGGGTGTTGATCGCCTTGTAGGCGAAAAGGCCGGGCAGGCCGAGCAGCGCCAGCCAAAACAGCGGCGCCACCACGCCGTCGGAGAA
Organism: Kiloniellaceae bacterium; assembly: GCA_021776215.1. Classification (GTDB taxonomy): domain Bacteria; phylum Pseudomonadota; class Alphaproteobacteria; order Kiloniellales; family J153; genus JAJFGI01. The sequence continues at coordinate 2,669 of JAJFGI010000212.1, forward strand.
GTTCTCGGCGATGCTTTCGATGGCGCCCCGGACGACTCCCGCGCGGTCCAGGCTGTCGGGGTTGCGGCCGACGATCTTGGCCACCGCCGCCCGCCCCTCGGCCAGGGACAGATCCAGACCGGCGGCCACCGCCGCGCCATGATCGTACAGCCCGCGGCAGGCGATCAGGGTACTCGCCAGCAGCCCTTCCACCAGCCAGCCGCCGGGGACAGGGCGCAGCACCGCGCTGGCCGTGACTCCGATCGCCGCCGCCATGGCCACAAGTCCCGCGGTCAGCACCAGACCGCGCCGGAACGCGCCGTCTTGGCCATCGCGCGGATAAAGCCATCGCTCGACCGCGCCAATCGCCCGGCCGAACAGGGCAACCGGGTGCGTCCCCCGGCGGTACAGCCATACCGGGTCGCCCACGACCACGTCGAACACCAGCGCCAGCAGCACCAGGCGCATGACATCGGCGGCATCGCTGGTTCCGGTCAACCACATCAGGATCATGGCGCGAGCATCCAGATGCCGGGCGCGCCGGTCAACGGCGCAACGTCCGCCGCAGGAAATGAATTGGGGATAGGCAGATGAGCAAGACCGGCGTGATGGTCTGCGGCCACGGTAGCCGCGACGAGCAGGCAGTGGGTGAATTCGACTCGGTGGCCCGCGGCATTCGCGAACGGCTGCCGCACTACGAGGTGGAAAGCGGCTTCCTGGAATTCGCGCGGCCCGTGATCCGCGACGGGCTGGACCGTCTGCGGTCGCGCGGCCATACCCGCATTCTCGCGGTTCCCGGCATGCTCTTCGCCGCCGGCCACGCGAAGAACGACATCCCCTCGGTCCTCAATACCTATCAGGCGCAATACCCGGAAGTCGCGATCGACTACGGCCGCGAGTTGGCGATCGATAGCAAGCTCCTGGGCGCCGCCGCCGCGCGCATCGAGGAGGCCCTGTCAGAGGCGGACGATACGGTCCCTCGGCACGAGACCCTGCTGATGGTGGTCGGCCGCGGCGCCTCCGATCCGGACGCCAATTCCAACGTGGCCAAGGTCATGCGCATGCTGTGGGAAGGCTTCGGCTTCGGCTGGGGGGAGACTTGTTATTCCGGGGTCACCTTCCCCCTGGTTCAGCCGGGGCTGGAGCACGCGGCGCGCCTGGGCTACCGGCGCATTGTCGTCTTCCCCTATTTCCTGTTCACCGGCGTTCTGGTGAAGCGCATCTACGAGCACACCGACCGGGTGGCGGCAGCGCATCCGGAGATCGAGTTCGTCAAGGCGCCGTATCTGAAGGACCACCCGCTGGTCCTCGACTCGTTCGCCGAGCGGGTGGACGAAATGCTCACGGGCGAGAACCTGATGAACTGCAAGCTGTGCAAATACCGCGAACAGATCATCGGCTTCGAAGCCGAGGTCGGCCTGCCGCAAGCCAGCCATCACCATCACGTGGAAGGCGTCGGCACGGGATCGGCCCATGAGCAGGCGCATGATCACGATCACAGCCATGACCATGGCCATCATCACCATGCTCATGGCCACCATCCGTATCCACATGCCGACCACCCGCTTGGCCCGCGGACATTGAAAAAGAGTCACGCCTAGGCCGTCGCCATGAGTACGCTGCGCGATTCTCTCGACTATCTGCGCGACCCGGCGGCGATCACCCGCCGATCCTTCGAGATCGTGCGCGCGGAAACCGATGTCTCGCGCCTGCCGGCGGATCTTGTCCCGATCGCCTATCGTCTGGTGCACGCCTGTGGCATGCCGGAGATCGTTGACGACCTGGCCTGGGACGGCGACGTGGCGGCCCTCGGCCGCGCCGCCTTGACCGCCGGGGTGCCGATTTTGGTGGATTGCGAAATGCTGGCCGCCGGCATCACCCGCGCCCGCCTGCCGGCTGACAACCGGGTGTTGTGCACCCTCAGGGATGCGGCGGTGCCGGGGCTCGCCGCCCGCTTGGCGACGACCCGCTCGGCCGCCGCGGTGGATTTGTGGCTGCCCCATCTGGGGGGTGCCGTCGTCGCCATCGGCAATGCGCCAACCGCCCTCTACCGATTGCTCGAGCTCTTGGCCGGCGCAGCGCCGCGCCCGGCGGCGATCATCGCCTGTCCGGTCGGATTTGTCGGCGCCGCCGAGTCGAAGGCGGCGTTGGGCGAGGCGCGCCTGGGCGTGCCCTATCTGACGGTGCGTGGCCGGCGCGGCGGCAGTGCCTTGGCCGCCGCCGCCATCAACGCG
>JAJFGI010000213.1 GCA_021776215.1 Kiloniellaceae bacterium
CGCGCCAAGGCCGACCAGCTTCAGCGGCGCGCGGAAACCCTGGAAAAGGAGATCCAGGCCCTGCGCGCCGAGTCCATCTCGGCGGCCCGCAAGGCCCAGGACTTCGAGGCCCGGCTGTCCGACATCGAGTCGCAACTGGCGGCGCTGGAAGAGCAGGAGGCCGTCAAGGTGGCCGATCTGGAAGCCCGCCGGGCGCAGATGGGCGGTACCCTGGCGGCCCTGCAGCGCATTGCCCTGCAGCCGGTGGAGGCGATGGCCGTCTCACCGGCAACCCCGATCGATACGGTGCGCAGCGCCATGTTGCTCCGGGTCGCCATCCCGGCCATCGAGACGCGGGCGGCGGCGCTACGCGGGGAGCTGGAAAGCCTGGCCACCCTGCGCCAGGAGATCGCCGTTCAGCGCAATGAGATGGCGGTCACCGGTCAGTCCCTGCTGGACGAGCGCGAGCGCCTTTCGAGCCTCATTCAGCGCAAGAGCACGGCGCGCGCGGAGACCACCGCGGAACAGCAAGCCGCCCTCGACCGGTCCGCGCGCATGGCGACCGAGGCGAAGGATCTGCGCGATCTCCTGGAACGGGTGGAGCGAGAGGCGCAAGAGCAGGCCGAGCGCACCGCCCGGGCAGAGGCCGAGCGATTGGCCCGGGAAGACGCGGCACGGCAAGCGCAGCCGCCGCCAGTGGCAGCCGCTCCGGCCATCCCGCCGCCGCCCGAGCGGGCGCCGGATCGGCAGCAGACGGCCCTGGCGCGGCCCGACAACGTTCGCCCCTTCCCGGAAACCGGCGCCAGTCTGGTGATGCCGGCCCGTGGCAGCGTCATCGTCCGATATGGGCAAAACCGGGGCGGCAGCGGCGCCGCCAAGGGAATTACCATAGCCGCCCGCAGCGGCGCCCAAGTGGTCGCGCCCTACGATGGCAAGGTCGTCTATGCGGGAATTTTCCGCCGTTACGGGCAAATCTTGATCATTGAGCATGGCGGGCGATATCATACGCTGCTTGCTGGTCTGGACCGGATCGATGCCGTTGTCGGGCAATGGTTGCTTGCGGGCGAACCGGTTGGCATTCTGGGCTCCCCCGGACGGGGAACTCCTGAGCTCTATCTGGAACTTCGGCGCGCCGGCCAGCCGATTAACCCGCTTCCCTGGCTCGCGACAACTGGCGATAAGGTACAAGGATGAAACGCAGATTTCTGTTCGTGGCGATTCTCGCCGCGTCGACGATCTTCATTCCACAGGTCATCACAGCGCAAGAGAACCGCTCCGAGACCTACCGGCAGCTCAAGCTGTTCGGTGATGTCTTCGAGCGCGTCCGCGCCGACTATGTGGAAGAGGTCACCGACCAAGAGCTGATCGAATCGGCGATCCAGGGCATGCTCACGGCCCTGGACCCGCATTCCAGCTACCTGAACGCCGATTCTTTCCGCGACATGCGGGTACAGACCAAAGGCGAATTCGGCGGCCTCGGCATCGAAGTGACCATGGAAAACGGCTTTGTTAAAGTCGTCTCGCCGATCGACGATACGCCGGCTTTTCGCGCCGGCATCGAGGCCGGCGACCTGATCACGCATCTGGATGCCGAGCCGGTTCTCGGCCTGACCCTGAATGAGGCCGTGGAAAAGATGCGCGGGCCGGTCAAGACCGACATCGTCCTGACCATCCGGCGCGAAGGGCGCGAGCCGTTCGACGTCACCCTCACGCGCGATGTGGTCAAGATCGCCTCGGCGCGAAGCCGCACCGAAGACAACGTCGCCTATCTGCGGGTCACGACCTTCAACGAGCAGACTATGTCCGGCCTGGAGGCCGAGATCGCCGCGCGCAAGGCGGAAATCGGCGACAAGTTGGTCGGATACGTCCTGGATCTGCGCAATAACCCGGGCGGCTTGCTGGATCAGGCCATCGCCGTCTCGGACGCCTTTCTGGACCAGGGCGAGATCGTTTCCACCCGCGGCCGCAACCCGGACGACGCTCAGCGCTACAACGCCCGCCCGGGCGATCTGGCCGACGGCTTGCCGATAGTGGTTCTCATCAACGGCGGCTCCGCCTCGGCGTCCGAGATCGTCGCCGGCGCGTTGCAAGACCACCGGCGTGCCGTCGTCATGGGGACCGATTCCTTCGGCAAGGGATCGGTGCAAACCATCATTCCCTTGAGCGGCAACGGTGCCATGCGCCTGACGACGGCGCGGTATTACACACCGTCGGGACGCTCGATCCAGGCAACCGGCATCGAGCCGGACATCAAGGTCGAGCAAGCGCGTCTGGAGGCCGTGAAGGGTAGCCCGCAGCGCAAGGAATCCGACCTGCGCGGGGCCCTGGACAACGGCGGCGGTAATGGCGCGCCACAGCAGCCCGCCATACCCCCCGAGGCGGTGCCAGATGCCGTCCCCGAGGGCACGACGGACGGCGCCAAGACCGAGCCGACCGTGCCGCAGGATTTCCAATTGGCCCGGGCACTGGATCTTCTGCGCGGTCTGGCGTTCTTCAACGCCCGGGCGATCAACTAAGCGGTCCGGGCCTGCGGGTCCGGCGCGGCGGAGGAGTCCTTGCCACCTGCGCCTCCGGGAAAAACTCCGACACGGCCGGCGGGTGTCTTGCTTTTGCTGGCCTGGCTGACCCTGCTCGGCGGGCTGGCCATGGCCGGCGGTTATGTGCTGATGCTGCCGCAGGGCCAAGGGACCACGCAGGTGGCGGTCGCCTTCGGCCCCGGCGCCGACGCGCCGCCGGCGATGGAGGAGGCGGCGCCACCCGATATGGCCGGGGCGATCGAAGAGCCGGCGGAGACACAACAGGCGGCGAAGACACAAGACGTGACGGGGCCTCAAACGGCGCCGGCCGAAGCGCAACAGCCCCAGTGGCAGCGCTACGCCCAGGATTTCGACGAGACGGATGAGCGGCCCCGTATCGCCATTGTCCTGACCGGCATGGGTCTGTCCAGCGCCGCCACCGAGGCGGCAATCAACCAGCTACCGCCACCGATCACATTGTCGTTCACGCCGTATTCCCGCCGCCTGGACCAGTGGGTGTCCCTGGCGCGGACCGGCGGCCACGAGGTGATGCTGGATCTCCCCATGGAGCCGACCAGCTATCCGGACGACGACCCGGGCCCGCAGGCCTTGCTCACCGCCCTCTCTCCGGCCCAGAACCTGGAGCGCCTGAAGTGGACCTTGGACCGGGCCAGCGGCTATGTGGGCGTTGCCACGGTCATGGGCTCGCGGTTCACCACCTCGGAAGAGGCGCTCCTGCCGGTCCTCGAGGCGTTAAAGGAGCAAGGCCTGATCTTTCTCGACAATCAGTCCAACCAGGAGAGCGTTGCCTGGCGCATGGCGGCGAAAATCGGCGTCGCGAATGCCATAAACGACCGCACCCTGGATGCAGCCCAGGCGAACCGGGTCGCGATCGATGCCCGCCTGGTGCAGCTTGAGGGCATTGCCCGGGCCGAGGGCTTCGCGGTGGCCATGGGGCGGCCCTATCCGGTGACCATCGAGCGTTTGCGGGAATGGGCGAAGGGCCTGCCGGCGCGCGGCTTTGTCCTGGCGCCGATCAGCGCCGTGGTCGATCGCCAGCGCCAGCATCGCGGCATCACCCAAAGCACCCAGGCAAAATGAGCCGCGAGCGAGCCCCGGCGCATACCGAACCTGCCGGCCGCCTTGCCGACTTGCCCTATCGGCCCTGCGTTGGCGTCATGCTCATCAACCGGCGCGGCCAGGTCTTTGTCGCGCAACGCATCGACATGCCAAGCGCCGCCTGGCAGATGCCCCAGGGCGGTATCGATCCGGGCGAGACACCCCGCCAGGCGGCCCGGCGCGAGCTGTACGAGGAAACCGGCACGACCAAGGCCGAGATCGTTGCCGAAAGCCAGACCTGGGTCCGCTATGACCTGCCCGCCGAGCTAGCGCCGAAACTGTGGGACGGACGCTATCGCGGCCAGGAGCAGAAGTGGTTCGCCATGCGGTTTCTCGGCACCGATGCCGACATCGATATCGACGGCGACCAGCCAGAATTCAGCGCTTGGCGCTGGGCGGAGTTGGCCGAGATTCCCGATTTGATCGTTCCCTTCAAGCGCGCGCTCTACCAGCAACTGGTTCGTGAGTTTCGGGACATCGTCGCCGCGATCCGGGAAGATTGAGATCAGACGCTAGAGCCAGCGCCGGACGGCGGCCTTGTAACGCCGGTAGTCGTCGCCGAACTTGCCCTCCAAATAGCGTTCCTCGCGGGCAATCACGCCGTAGCGCATGACCACCAGGATCGGCACAAGCATGGGCACCACCCATACGTTGTCGGCGGCAACGGCAATCCCCAGGGAAATTCCCGTCATGGCCACGTAGATCGGGTTGCGCGAACGGCCATAGAGGCCATCGGTAACGATGGCCGTGGTCGGCTTGTACGGTTCGATGTGGGTGCCGGCCCTGCGAAATCGCCGAAATGCCAGCGCGATGGCCGCTAATCCCAGCACGATCACCGGAAGTCCCACCGCGTATTGAACTGCCGCCGGAAGCAGGGCGACAGGCCAGATCCAGTCGAGGGCGAAGGCCAGCGCCAGCCCGGTCAGATAGATGACCGGTGGAGGCGCCGCGACGCCGGGAGAGTCCTTGACCGGGCCGTTTGTCCCCCGGTCCATCGACCCCTATCCCCGGTCGCCGGCGCGCGGCTATGCCGCCAGCGCGGCGAAGCGGCGGCGGCGGCGTTGCAACAGCCAATAGGCGCCGCGCGCGGCCAGCCGGGCAAGCTGGCCCTGCGGACTCAATCCCGCGGCCTTGAACGTCATGGCGACGCCACGTTCCACATGCTTTGCGCGAATGTACTTAAAGGCGCGCGAGGCGTATGCGCGGGAGTACGTCTTACGGTCATACGGCTGGCCGTCAGCGGAGTTGGCTGCATAGTACGCGTACGCGAGCTCATCGTCCTCGCTCTCGGTAATGCGCCCGAAGGCGACCAGGACACGGCGCGCTTTGCCGATGCGGTCCTTGGCCAGGTACCGCTTCAGATGCCGGTAGAACAGATTGTAGTGGCGGAATTCGTCGGCGGCGACGCGCTTGCAGATGGCGCGCAAAACCGGCTCCTCCGCCGCTTCGCCCAAGGCGGAATAGTACGACGAGGTTCCGACCTCGACGATGCAGCGGGCCACCAACTCGCCGGCGCGCGACCCCCGGATCGAATCGTGCGCATCAATGGGCGGACGAAACCCGGCGGTAAACCGCGCGAAACTGGCCTGGAAATCAAAGCTTGGATCGGCCATGGCAGCCCAGCGCCCGAGAACCTGGCCATGCTGGACCTCTTCGCTTGCCCATTGCGTGGCCGCCGCCCGAAACTCGGCATCGTCCGGGAAGACGTTGCACAGGTAAGTCGCATAGTCGCCGCCATTGTGTTCGACCATGCTGGCGGCCTTGACGATCTTGACGAGTTCGGGATCCACCTTTGTCGGATCGAACTCATGCCAAGGAATGTCGTCGTGCGTCCAATGCTTGCCGGTCATGGTTTTGCCCGCGATTGCCCTAACGATCCCGCCATCGTTGCCCCACTCCCCCTAGAGACGCCGAGCCCAGGCCACCGTGCTATTGTGCAACAATATCATACCGCTCGCGCACCGCAAACCGGTCCTGGCGGCACTATCGCCCGTACCGGATAATGTGGTCTTAGCCCTCGGCGGCTTCAAGCTGGGCTTCGGCGACGGCGACACGCCGCTCCGCCGCCCCCCGCTCGTCATCGGATTTGGCGTCGGCCAAGTCCTCGCGCGCGGTTTTCAAGTCGCCCTCGGTCGCGGCCCGGTCGATTTCAGCGGTCGGCACCGCCTGGTCGGCGAGCACCGTGCACCGCTCCGGGGTAATTTCCGCAAAACCGCTGGCCACGAAGATGCGCTCGGTCACGGCGCCCTTCTCGTAGACACGGATCACGCCCGGACGTAACGTGGTGATCGTCGGGGCATGCAGCGGCAAAACGCCGATTTCGCCTTCGGTGCCCGGGATGACGACCATTTCGACGGGCTCGGAGAGCAACAGCCGCTCCGGCGAGACCAGTTCGAACTCGATCCGTTCCTCGGCCATGCGTTATTCCTCAGTGCGGTGCGCAGCCGATGCTAGGCGGCTTCCGCCGCCATCTTGCGCGCCTTCTCTACTGCATCCTCGATGGTGCCGACCATGTAGAAGGCAGACTCGGGCAGGTGGTCGTATTCGCCGGCGACGATACCCTTGAAGCCGCGGATGGTATCTTCCAGCGATACCAGCACACCCGGGAAACCGGTGAACACCTCGGCCACATGGAAGGGCTGCGACAGGAAACGTTGAATCTTGCGCGCCCGCGATACCGTCAGCTTGTCCTCTTCCGACAGCTCGTCCATGCCGAGAATGGCGATGATGTCCTGCAGCGATTTGTATTGCTGCTGCACCTTCTGGACGCTGCGGGCGACTTCGTAGTGCTCCTCGCCGACCACCCGTGGATCGAGGATGCGGCTGGTCGAATCGAGCGGATCGACGGCCGGATAGATGCCCAGCTCGGCGATCTGCCGCGACAGCACGGTGGTCGCATCCAGATGCGCGAACGAGGTAGCCGGCGCCGGGTCGGTCAGATCGTCCGCCGGCACGTAGATCGCCTGTACCGAGGTGATCGACCCCTTCTTGGTGGAGGTAATCCGCTCCTGCAGGGTGCCCATGTCGGTCGCCAAGGTCGGCTGATAGCCCACCGCCGAGGGGATGCGGCCGAGCAGCGCCGAGACCTCGGAGCCGGCCTGGGTAAAGCGGAAAATGTTGTCGATGAACAGCAGCACGTCCTGGCCTTCCTCGTCGCGGAAGTATTCCGCCAGGGTCAGGCCGGACAGGCCGACACGCGCGCGGGCGCCGGGCGGCTCGTTCATCTGCCCATAGACCAGGGCCGCCTTCGAGCCCTCGCCGTCGATTTTGATGACGCCCGATTCCATCATCTCGTGGTAGAGGTCATTGCCTTCGCGGGTCCGTTCACCGACCCCGGCGAAGACCGAATAACCGCCGTGCGCCTTGGCGATGTTGTTGATCAGCTCCATGATGATCACGGTCTTGCCGACCCCGGCGCCGCCGAACAGGCCGATCTTGCCGCCGCGCGCGTAGGGCGCCAGCAAGTCGACCACCTTGATGCCGGTGACCAGCATCTCGGCCTCGGTCGACTGGTCGACATAGGCCGGCGCCAGGCGGTGGATGGGCATGCGCATCTTCGCATTGACCGGGCCGCGCTCATCGATCGGCTCGCCGATCACATTGAGGATCCGGCCCAGGGTCGCCGGCCCGACCGGCACCGTGATCGGGCTGCCCGTATCGCTCACATCCTGGCCGCGGACCAGGCCGTCCGTACCGTCCATGGCGATGGTCCGCACCGTGTTCTCGCCCAAGTGCTGGGCCACCTCGAGAACCAGGCGGTTGCCGTGGTTGTCAGTTTCCAGGGCGTTGAGGATGGCCGGCAGGTCGCCGGGAAAATGCACATCCACCACCGCGCCCAGCACCTGGGAAATCTTACCGACTGTATTCTTCGCCATTGCTCTTGCTCCCTCGTCCGCGGACCGCGCGGTACCCTACAGGGCCTCGGCGCCGGAGATGATCTCGATCAGCTCCTTGGTGATCACCGCCTGGCGGGTCCGGTTGTATGTCATGGTCAGTTTGTCGATCATCTCGCCGGCGTTGCGCGTGGCATTGTCCATGGCGGTCATGCGCGCGCCCTGTTCGCTGGCGTTGTTTTCCAGAATGCCCCTGTAGATCTGCACCGCCAGGTTACGCGGCAACAGATCGGCCAGGATCTCCTGCTCGTCCGGCTCGTATTCGTAGACCGCGCCCGAGGCCGCACCTGAGGCTGGGGTCTCGTCGCCTTGCGCGTTGCCGTCCCCGTCGACGTCTCCGTCGCCCAGGGCAAAGGGGATGAGCTGCTGCCGCGTCACGATCTGACTGATCGCCGACTTGAAGCGGGCGAAGAACAACGTACACACGTCGAATTCGCCGGCCTCGAACATCTTCAGGACACGCGCCGCGATCTCCTCGGCGGTGGCGAAGCGCGGGCGCGGCTTGGTCACATCCTCGATGGTATCGATGATCAGATCGCCGTAGGTACGGCGCAACTGATCGCGCCCCTTGCGGCCGATGCAGAGGATCTTGACCGTCTTGCCCTCGCCGCGCAGCGCCTCGATGCTCCGGCGCACCTCGCGGACGATATTCGAATTGAAGCCGCCGCACAGGCCGCGGTCGGCGGTGCCCACGAGAAGCAGATGGGTCTGGTCGCTGCCGGTGCCGGCAAGCAGCTTGGGCGCCCCCTCGCGCTGGCTGGCCCCGGCGGCCAGCGAGGCGAGCATGCGCTGCATGCGCTCGGCATAGGGGCGCGAGGCCTCGGCCTGCTCCTGGGCCCGGCGCAGTTTCGCCGCGGCGACCATCTTCAT
>JAJFGI010000214.1 GCA_021776215.1 Kiloniellaceae bacterium
CCGCTGGACGTTTATGTGGACACGCGAATAGGAAGGTTAGGATTGCATAGAGAATTCCCTACGCGTCCTTCCTGCAAATCGACACGCGAGGAGTTCGCCAACGAATCCCGATAGCCATTCGTTTAAATAAGGAAATTTGGCACCGGTCATGCCCGATCACCAACCCGTTCAATACGACGCCATCATTATCGGGACCGGCCAGGCGGGGCCACCGCTGGCAAGCAAGTTGACCGCCGCGGGCATGACCGTCGCCATCGTCGAGCGCAAGCGCTTCGGCGGCACCTGCGTCAATACCGGCTGCACACCAACCAAGGCGCTGGTCGCCTCAGCCCGCGCGGCATACATGGCCCGCCGGGCTGGCGATTTTGGCGTCGAGGTCGGCGGCGGCATCACTGTCGACATGAAGAAGGTCAAAGCGCGGAAAGACGAGATCGTCCGTCCCGGCACCGAGGGCATTGAACGATGGCTGCGCAACATGGCCGGTTGTACCGTGTACACGGGCCACGCCCGCTTCGAAGGGCCGCACGAAGTGCGTGTCGATGACACGCTGTTGCAGGGGACGCGGATCTTTGTCAACGTCGGGGCGCGGGCCATGGTCCCCGATATTCCGGGCCTTCATTCCATACCGTATCTGACCGATCCCTCGATCATGGAGATCGACGTGCTGCCGGAGCATCTGATCATTCTGGGCGGCGGCACTGTGGCCCTCGAGTTCGGTCAGATGTATCGCCGCTTCGGCAGCGAGGTAACGATCGTCGAACGTGGGCCCCGTCTCGCAGGCAAGGAAGACGCGGACGTCTCTGCCGAAATTCGCGAGATACTGGAACGCGAGGGCGTACATGTCCTCACGGACGCCGAGGCGATGGCGGCCGAACACGGCAACGATGGAGCTCTCGAGCTCAGCGTCCAACGGGACGGTGAGGAGATCGTCCTGAACGGCTCGCACGTGCTGGTCGCCGCCGGCCGCATTCCCAACACCGGCGATCTGGGTCTCGAGAACGTGGCCATCAAGACCGACGAGCGCGGTTTCATCCAGGTCGACGACGAGCTGCGCAGCAGCCAGCCGCACGTTTGGGCGCTGGGCGACTGCAACGGCCGCGGCGCCTTCACGCACACCTCTTACAACGACCATGAGGTCGTCGCCGCGAACCTGCTCGACGGCGGCAACCGCAGTATCGTCGGGCGCAACCTCGTCTATGCGATCTACGTGGACCCGCCCCTCGGCCGCGCCGGCCTGACCGAGGCACAAGTGCGCGACAGCGGCCGCCGGGCGCTGATCGGCAAGATGGCGATGAAGGACGTGGCGCGGGCGAAGGAACGCTCGGAGACCGCCGGCTTCATGAAGGTCCTGGTGGACGCCGATAGCGAAGAGATTCTCGGAGCGGCACTCCTGGGCATCGGCTGCGACGAGGTCGTGCATCTGCTGATCGACGTCATGGCCGCGAAAGCACCGTACACGACGGTTCGCGACGCCGTGCACATCCACCCGACGGTGGCAGAGCTGATCCCGACGTTGCTGCAGGATCTGAAGCCTCTGCCGGCAAACGGCTAGCGCCGGGCCCGGCAGGCATGGAACTCGACCCCCTCCTGCTGTCGCGTATACAGTTCGCGTTCGTCATCTCGTTCCACATCCTGTTTCCGGCGTTCACGATCGGTTTGGCGGCCTACATCGCCCTGCTCGAAGCCCTGGCGCTCGCCACGAAGCGCGCCATCTACACCGAGCTATCGATCTTCTGGACCAAGATCTTCGGCATTTCCTTCGGCATGGGTGTCGTTTCGGGGATCGTCATGTCGTACCAGTTCGGCACCAACTGGAGCCGCTTCGCGGACCGGACCGCGAACGTGCTTGGCCCGTTGATCAGCTACGAGGTGCTGACCGCATTCTTCCTCGAGGCGACCTTTCTCGGCATCCTTCTGTTCGGCCGCTCCCGCGTCCCTCGGCCGCTGGTCGCTTTCGCAGCCGTCATGGTGGCGCTCGGCACCCTGGTCTCGGCCTTCTGGATTCTGTCCGCCAACAGTTGGATGCACACCCCAGCGGGCTACGAGCTGCGCGACGGAATCCCGCACGTGACGAGCTGGTGGCAGGCCGTGTTCAACCCGTCTTTCCCTTACCGCTTCATGCACATGGTGACGGCGTGCTTCCTGACCACCGCGTTCGTCGTAACCGGGGTCTCGGCCTGGTACCTGTTGCGCGAGCGATGGCACGAGCAGGCGCGGTGCATGCTTTCCATGACCTTCTGGCTGATCGTCGTCCTGGCCCCCCTGCAGGTCGTGCTCGGCGACCTGCATGGCCTGAATACACAGGAATACCAACCGCTGAAGGTGGCCGCGATGGAGGGCCATTGGGAACCTGAGCGCGGCGCCCCGGCGATTCTCTTTGCCATCCCCGACCCCGCCGCCGAGACGAACCGCTGGCAGATCGGAATCCCCAGGCTGGGAAGCCTGATCCTGACCCATGATCTGAACGGCCGTGTGCGCGGCGTGACTGAGTGGGCGCCGCAGGACAGGCCCTACGTGCCATTGGTTTTCTGGTCGTTCCGCATCATGGTGGGAATTGGCTTGGCGATGCTTGGCCTGGCCCTGTGGAGCCTGGTCCTGCGCTGGACCGGCCGGCTCGACACGAGCCGCCCGTTCTTGCGCGCCTGCGTCATCGGTGCGCCGATGGGCTTCGTGGCGGTGCTGGCCGGCTGGTTCGTGACCGAAACGGGGCGCCAACCGTGGCTCGTCTATGGCGTCATGCGGACCGCCGACGGGCTTTCGCCGGCGATCTCCGGCCCCACCGTGCTGGGCTCGCTGATCGCCTATGGGGCGGCCTATGCGATCATCTTCGGCGCCGGGATCTATTTCATGCTCGGCCTTGTCCGCAAGGGGCCCGAGCCGGCTTCGCCCCCAAGCGGCGAGGACGACCCGCAAACGCCGCGCCCCTCGCCAATCGCCGCGGGAGAGTGATGCAAATGCCGTTCGACCCCACCCTCGTCTGGGCCGCGATCATCGCTTTCGGCGTCTTCATGTATGTTTTCATGGATGGTTTCGATCTGGGTATCGGAATCCTGTTCCCGTTCGCTCCCAGCCACCAGGATCGCGATACCATGATGAATTCGGTCGCACCCATATGGGATGCGAACGAAACCTGGTTGGTGCTTGGCGGCGCGGGACTGCTGGGCGCCTTTCCGCTTGCCTATGCGATTCTGCTGCCGGCGCTCTATATTCCGCTCACGCTCATGCTGATCGCCTTGATCTTCCGCGGAGTCGCCTTCGAGTTCCGCTTCAAGGCGGTCACCAGCCGGCCGTTCTGGGATCTGGCCTTCAGCCTCGGTTCGTTTCTGGCGGCATTCTCGCAAGGCATGATTCTCGGCGCCTTCATCCAGGGTTTCGAGGTCGCGGGACGCGATTACATCGGCGGGGCATTCGCCTGGGCCTCACCGTTCGCTATCGTGACCGGGTTTGGACTGGCCGCCGGCTATGCCCTTTTGGGAAGCACCTGGCTGATTATGAAGACCGAGGCGGCGCTCCAGGACTGGAGCTACCGGCTGGCGCGGCCGTTGCTCGTGGTGGTTCTCGTTTTCATCGTCGTGGTCAGCATCTGGACGCCGCTGCGCGACACCGCGATCGCCGACCGATGGTTCTCCTGGCCCAACATGGCCTATCTGTCGCCCGTCCCGTTATTGACCGGCCTGCTGGTATTCCTGCTGCACCGGGCCATCGCCCGGCGCCGCGATCTGGCGCCCTTCCTCTGCACGCTGGGGCTGTTTCTGCTGAGCTACGCGGGGCTCGCGATCAGCCTATGGCCGAACGTCGTGCCGCCGGACATCACCATATGGGAGGCCGCCTCCGCGCCGGGGAGCCAGCTTTTCCTGCTCGCCGGCACGGTCGCCGTCGTGCCCGTGATCCTGCTCTATACCGCGTTCTCCTATTACATCTTCCGCGGCAAGATCCGTCACGACGCCGGATACCACTGAGCGCTCCTCCGCTCCCCCGACCGGCGGCCACGCGCCGTCAGTCGTCCACGGTTGCCAGTTGAAGCCCGGCGCTGCGGGAGATGGCATCCGCGTCGATATCGGCGATGATCGGCAGGTGGTCCGAGGCTCTGCGGGCGTTCCGTGAGGTGTGCGTCCGGATCCCGAGCGGCAGAGGCAATGCACACGTGTGGATGTGGTCAAGCGCCAGAAAGGGCCAAAAGGATGGATAACTCGGCGGACTTGCGGTCGCTCCGCAGAGTTTCAAAAGGGGCCGCAACGTGGGTCTTCCCGGGAGCCAATCGTTGAAGTCGCCGAGCAGCAGGGTCGCCTGTTGCGGCTGATCCAAGATCACGTCTCGCAATCTCAGCGCCTGGCGCCACCGTTCTCGCAGGCCGAGACCCAGATGCGTGACGATGACGCGCAGGCGGCTGCCGTGGACCCCCAAGTCGACATCGATGGCGCCGCGCGGCTCACACCTGGATTCACTCAGATCGACCTGCCGCACCTGGTGAACGGGCGCGCGGGTCAGCAGCAAATTGCCGTAGTGGCCGCGATGGTCGCGAATATTCGGGCCGGGCACGGCGCGGTATCCCGGCATATGCGACAGGTGTTCGAAGGGTGATTCCTTATGGTCCTGATCGTGATGCCAGTCGACCTCCTGGAGGCCGATGACATCCGCGTCCAGCTCGGCGATAACGGCGGCGACGCGGTCGGGATCCCGGCGACGGTCTATTCCGACGGCACGGTGAACATTATACGAGGCCACACGCAACCTGCCCGGCACACGGGCGGTGTTGCGCGGCCTACGTCTTGGCATCGTCGGGTTCAGCCTGTATGTGCACGAAGTGACGCCAGGACCAGGTTGCAGCCGCGGCGATAATCAACAGCAGTCCGGCAAGAATTCCAATATTGAGCACGTCGGGTGCCCGCACGACCTCGCCGACCTGACCGGAAAACAACGTAATGGCGACGATGCCCGGAGCCATTCCCAGCACAGTCCCGAAGACGAAATCCCGAAGCCTGATCCGCGATGCCCCGGCCGTGAAGTTGATCAGCGTGAAAGGCGCCAAGGGCAGCAGGCGGATGATCGTCATCGACAAGAGGCCGCGCCGGGCGAGCCGCCGGCTGACCCGATCCAACCGTCCACCCGACAGGCGCCGCAAGGCGTTGCGACCGAGGATAACGCCCGTTCCATATCCGATGACGGCGCTGAGAAGAGACCCCGCCCCCGCCACCAGCAGCCCGGCGACTGGTCCATAAAGCAAGCCTGTCGCCGCGATCAGGATCGTAATCGGGAACATGGCCAAGCCACCGACGACGTAGGCCGCCAGCACCGCCCCCGTGGCCGTCCACTCACCGCGCACCACCTCGCCCCATGCTTCGAGACTGCCGGTGTCCGCGAACGCTGAAATCGGCCCCCAGCGCCACAGTGCGGCGAGCCCCAGAAGCACGGCGATGATACCGGCGAGGCGGACCATTGCGCCGCGGAACGTCATTTGTCCGGCCTTGTCGCCGGCAAGATAGTGGGCCACGCGTTCGGGTTCCGCAGGGGCCGCCGGGTCGAGGATGTCCGATTCCGCCAAGGCGGTGTCGATCGAGTCCGGGGGAACGTCGGGAAACGGCACCAAGCTGCGGCCGGAGCTGCGAAGCCTCTCGATGGTTTCGATGATGGACCCCCGGACCTCAATCTCCTTTTCAACGTCACCGGCCGGTACGCCGAGGTGTTCCGCGAGCAGGCGATTGCGGAAGGTCGCGATCGACGTTGCCGTGGCGGAGCCCGGTTCGCCTTCGATCGCCAGATTGCATTCGGAATCGAGCCCCATGGACCGGTTGTTCAGATTCGCCGAGCCGATATTCACAAATCGGCCATCGACTACCATGACCTTGGCGTGCACCTTGACCGCCACGTCACCCGCCTCGCCCACGACAGGCACATAGACCCGAAAGCGTCCATTCCGGTCCGCGTCACGAAGACGCGCAAGCAAGCAACGCTGCTTGACACCCATCGCAGTCTGCTCGAGCCAACCCACGGGCTCCTGCGGCACGATGGCGATAATCTCGGGGCAATCCGATTGCTCGAGCCGTTCCAGTATGGCGTGCGCCACACGCGTCGAAGAAAAATATTGGTTCTCGATGTAGATACTCTCTTTGGCCCGACCGATTGAATCGAGAAACAGCGCCTGGATCTCGCGCACCTTCGGGCGCCCCTTCCATGCCGGATAGGTGCGTGCGAGAGCCACCTCCACATCCGCCAGGTCCGGATCGAGGTACTCGGGCCAACAGTCCCGCGCGGACTCCACGGATTTTAGCCGCTGCCCCGTCGCGCGTGTCCAACGATCTCGCGCTACGTCTCCCAAAGCCTTCGCCGCCGGGCCTTCCACGGCGACCTGCACGTCGTGGAAAGGCTCGTAGGCCGTGCCGTCGGGAGTGCGCCGACGCGGATCCTCGGGCCGATGCTCGGTGTCGTCCAGCCGGCCGACCGTCAAATCGATCCCGCCGATGAAAGCGACGCTATCGTCGATGACCACGATCTTCTGATGGTGGGACGCCCCAAACGGGTGTTGGTCGTCCAGCGCGAAACACAATCGCGAATGGGTGAACCAGTCGAACCGTGCCTGCGGCACCCATTCGCGATCAATGGCGTAGAAGAGCGGCGAATCCCAATTCAACACCCGGATGTGCGGGCCGTCACGCCGAGAGGCCAGGTGGTCGAGCAGCGGTCCAAGCTCGTTGGGAACATCGGGGTCAGCCTCATCCGGATACTCAAGCAACGTGCGACTGTTCACATCCCAGCCGATGATGAGAATCGAATGCTGTGCCCGCAGAGCCGCGGCCTTGAAGGCGCGGAAATAGGCCGCCGCATCCACCAGATACGCGAGCCGGCTGGCGTGCGCCGTCTGCCAGCAATTGCGCCCATTTTCGGCGAACCGGCTCGCCTGACCCTCGTTGCCGCTATGTTTTTTGCTCATATTCTCAAGATTTTGCCGCGAATGATCGACCAACAAGCAGTGGGCTTCCGGTTTTTTTTGCCGCGCTCACTATCTTCTTCGCCAAAAACCGGGGGGCGCCGGCACAATGCCAAATCAATGATAGTAACGCTTGTATGGACTAATTGTTTCGCGCCAGCCCACAAAAAAATGACGGCGAGATGCCGCATCTGGATATTCCTGTCGGCTATCCACCGAACATAACTGGCGATATGCATCTTGTCGCCTGCAATTCAACCCTTTTCGGCCGCTGCGACAGCAGGTTTCTCCACAACCAGGACAGTGGGGGCTGACGTCAGCCCTGGCACTACCCCTAAAGCCGCTGTTCGTTTCAAGGAACGGATTTCGACGTTGTGCGTTGATTGAGGGAAGACACAGCCGGCCACTGGAAGCTTTGGCCGTGCGGAGCGACAAGCAGGTGAGGAGGTCACATGTCGATGGAACGCCATTCAACACCGAATGCGGGCGCATCCACCCCCCACGAGGGCCGCGCCAAAGAGGCCAAAGAGCGGGTCGTTCAATCGTCCCAGAAAACTGGCGCAGCCATAAAGGACGCGGCGTTGGGCGAGGCCGACCGCCATATCGAGAAAACTTCCTCGGGCCTCAAGGACACGGCCGATCGGTTGCGGCAAGCCGCCGACGACCTCAGTGAGAAAGACGCGTGGCTCGCGATGCTTTTGCAGCGCGCGGCTGGGGGGGTTGGCACGGCCGGCGACTATCTGTCGGGGCAAAGCCTCGGCGCCATCGTTGAAGACGCTCAGCGCCTGGCGCGGCGAAACCCTGCTGCCTTTCTCGGCGGCGGCGTCGCGCTCGGATTTCTTCTTGCCCGCGTCGGAAAAACTACCATCGAGCAGGCCGCCGCGCAGTCGGCCGGCGCCGAAGGATCTTCCTCCGGTGACCGCCGATCGACCAGCACGCCTGCCAGAACCGGAACGCCGCTATGAATCTATCACCCAGTGAAAAGACGACGCCCAGGCTCGCCAGCGACATTCTGCAAGACCTTACTTTGCTGTTAAAGACCGAAGTCGACTTGGCCCGGGCGGAGATGAAACAGAACCTGCGCCATGCGCTGTCCGGCCTGGTTGCCGTTGTTATCGGCGCCGCTGTTCTGATCGCCGGTCTTACCATGGCGTTGCTCGCCCTGGCCTATGGATTGGTCGCCGGCTTCGACATGGCGCCCTGGTTAACCAATTTGATTGCCGCCTTGGTTGGGTGCGTGATCGGCGGCGGTCTTGTCTTGCAGGCGCGCGGCGCCCTCGATCCCGAGCGGATGGCGCCGACCCGGGCAACCGAGAGCCTGCGCAAAGACGCCAGCGTGGCAAAGGAGACTTTCAGATGACCGATAATCCTGAACAGATCGAACAGCAATTGGATTCGACCCGGGCCCGCCTGAGCGGCAATCTCAATGAACTAAGCGATCGCATGACTCTGGGCCACCTGCTTGACGAGGCCGGGAGGTACTTCGATACGGGCCCGAAGGAGTTCGCCGCGGTGCTCGGTCGGCAGGTGCGTCAAAACCCCCTGGCCACGATCATCACCGGCGCCGGGCTGGCGTGGCTCGCCTATGGAAGCAGACAGACCCATCAGGATTCTACGGACTCCACCGGCCTGAGCAGGTCCGATGATGACATTTACACCGCCGTGGATGATGCCTCCCGTCCCGATATCGACCGCTATAGCCAATTGGAAATGGTTCACCGGCAAACCAGCCGAAACGCGGACGAGTCGGACAATGCGTACTATCGGCGGCTGGATGATGCGTATGCGGATTGCCTGACGATCCGGCGCGATCCCAAGGAGAGCGACGAGAGCTACCGTGACCGCATTCGATCGGCCGTCGACGCGGCGCGCGAAAGGGGCCGAGACGCTCTGGAGCGGGCGAAACGGTCGGCTGACTCGGCTAAGCGAAAAGCCCGCGAAACAGGTCAGCAGGCCGTGGATCTTGCGGGCACGGCGAAGCAGAAAGCGGAGACCTTTCATTCCGAGAACCCCCTTGCCGCTGGCGCCTTGGCGGTGGCCGTCGGCGCAATCGCCGGTTCACTCTTTCCCGTGAGCAGGCGCGAGCAGGACGCCCTCAAACCAGTGGTCGACAACATCATCGAAAGGGGTGCAGGGATCGCTGAACAAACTGCCGGCAAGATAGAGAAAGCCAATCGTCAAATACGCGAGAAAGCTGACGAATTCAAATCGGAGGCGCGGGGATAATCCTGCAAGCGGCATTGTCAACGCGTCGCCGCACCGCCGTAAACGCAATCGCGCGTCCTTGCGGCATCGGGCACTGTTTATAGAATGGAGTATGTAATATGCACGGAATTATTTACATCATCGGATTGATCGTGGTCGTCCTGGCGATCCTCTCTTTCCTCGGCTTGGCATAAATGCGGTGGATGAGGAATTGACATGACAACTAATCCTGAGATCGTGAAAGGCGCGACCGTCGCGAGAGGTGCGTCCTATCTTGATTGGGGTGCCGTTCTCGGTGGCGCCGTCATCGCGGCCGCCACGGCCTTCATCTTTATTTCCTTCGGATCCGCAATCGGGCTTGGTGTCATTTCACCGTGGGCGCCGGATGCGGCAAGCGCGACGACAGTGGGAATCCTTGCCGCGGCATGGTTCCTTCTCTCCACGGCCCTGGCGTACTATTGCGGCGGCTACGTTGCCGGTCGCATGCGGGGCGTCTGGGGCGACGCCACCGAGTCGGAGGTCGAGACACGGGATGCCTTGCACGGCGTCGTCGTCTGGGCGGCCGGTGTGCTCGTCTTCATATGGATTGGCGCTTCCACCATATCTTCCGTGGCAACCGGTGCCGCGGAAGTCGGCAGCGGGGCAGCCCAAGTTGTCGGCTCCGTGGTGCAGTCGGACGAAGCCGGCGCCCTGGGTGACTACGCCGTGGACAAGCTCTATCGAAGCGACGTTATCAATACCGACCTCGGCTCGGAAGATCTGCGCAGACAATCGACCAGCATTCTCTACCGGGCGCTCGCCGACGGTGAGTTGACGGCGGAGGACAAAGACTACCTAGTCAAGCTCGTCGCGGCGCAGACGTCACTGACGGAAGCCGAGGCGGAAGCCCGTGTCGATCAAGTCTTTGCCGAGGCGCGGGCCGCCGCGGATGAGACCGCCGCGACCGCCAAGGAAGCGGCGAAAGCGGTTCAGAATGCAACCCTTCTGGTGGGTTTCCTCGCCGCGACCGGATTCTTCATCTCGTTGGTCGCGGCATGGTTTGGCGCCGTCATGGGCGGCTCGCACCGGGACAAAAACACCGTGTCGTCCATATTCGTGGCGCGCCGCAGACCTGTCTAACCGCTTTTCCACCCTCCCCTCTTAGAGCGCGAGAACTCACCGGTTCTCGCGCTTTTTTTTGGCCTGGGCCTGATCATCGAACGACCGGGCCCGGCGGCGGCGATATCCTCAAGATTCAGTGGCACCGCCGCGCCAGGGCGGGCATAATTTCCGTCGAATCTGACTTGGCCGACGCAAACACCGGCGGTCGGTGTCGACAGGGGAGGATCCGCGGGCGCATGGCACACACCGATACAGCGGCCGGTTCCCGGGTGGCGTTGGAACAACCATGGTCTTGGCTGGCCGCCGGCTGGCAGGACATGTGGCGGGCGCCCCACGTCAGCCTGGCGTACGGCGGCGCCTTTACCGTCGTCAGTCTGCTCCTGACGGCGGGCCTGTTCGCTACGGGGTTCGAGTACCTGTTGCCGCCGCTGGCGGCGGGTTTCATGTTCGTGGGCCCTTTGGCCGCGGTCGGCCTCTACGAGACCAGCCGGCGGCTGCACGCCGGCGAGCCGGTGAGCCTGCGCCACGCCTTGTTCGTCACCACATGGGCACCAGGGCAATTGGCTTTCGTGGGGATTGTCCTGGCCCTGTTTATGCTCGCCTGGATGCGCATTGCCAGCCTGCTCTTCGCCTTGTTCATGGGCACCCAGGGATTTCCGCCGCTCGCCGAAATATTGCCATGGCTGTTCTTCACCCGGGAAGGGCTGGGCCTACTGGCTGTCGGCGGCGCCATCGGCGCTGTCCTGGCCGCCGCCGTCTTCGCCATCAGCGTGGTCTCCGTGCCGATGCTCATGGTGCGCGATATCGATGCAGTGACCGCCATGATCGTGAGTGTCCGAACGGCACGGCGGAATGCGGTGGTCCTGGCCCTTTGGGCCTGGTTGATTGCGCTCCTTACCGGGCTCGGCCTGGTGACCCTGTTTATCGGCTTGACCCTGACCTTCCCTCTGGTCGGTCATGCCAGTTGGCACGCCTATCGGGATCTGACTCAGGCCTAGGCGGCAACTCGTCGTCATCGAAGAGAATGCGGTGGGCGGCGCCATCCAAATCGTCGAACTGACCTGATTTCAACGCCCAGAGAAACGCCGCCAGGCCGAGAAGACCCAGAAACAGGGCCGCCGGGATCAGATAGGCCAGGACGGTCATGGCCTCTGGCCCCGCTGCAACAGGTTGAGCCGCAAGGCATTCAGGGTCACCGCGATGGAGGACGCGGACATCGCCGCGGCGGCAATCAACGGCGTGACCTGACCGGCCACAGCCAGGGGTACGGCGATAACGTTGTAGCCAAACGCCAGGGTGAAGTTCTGCAGCACCAGGCGGCGCGCCAAGCGGGAAACACGGATCGCTTCCGCCAAAGGGGCCAGGCCGTCACCCTGAAGAATCACATCGGCCGCCGTCTGGCTGATATCCGCCGCCTCGGCCGGCGACGCGGAGACATGGGCGGCGGCCAGGGCCGGTGCGTCGTTCAAGCCATCTCCCACCATCAGCACTCGATGGCCGGCACGCGCCAATTCCGCCAGGCGGGCGATCTTATCCGCCGGCCGGCACTCGGCATGCCAGTCGGCAATCCCCAGCGCTTCCGCCAAGTCGCGCACCGCGCCGCGGCGATCGCCGGAAAGCAAAGATACCGAGAGCCCCTGCCGGCGCAGCCAGCGGATCAATTCCCCCGCATCGGCGCGCAGCGCGTCGCGAAAAGCGAAGCGGACCGGCGCGCGGCCATCGGCCGCAAGCCACAGCTCCATCTCCGGCGTCCCCGGCCCGTCGGCCTCGGCCAGACCGCACCACGACCGGTGCCCCAGACGCACCGACCGGCCGCCCACGGACGCACTTAGACCCATGCCCGGCTCCTCGTGCACATCCGCCGCCGCCGCCACCGGTCCGGCGACGCGGCAGAGGGCACGCGCCAGCGGGTGCCGGCTGGAGCACGCGAGCGTCGCGGCTAGACGCACGTCGGCCGCCGAGATGGCCTTGCCATTTACCAGTTCCGGCCGGCCCAGGGTCAAGGTTCCGGTCTTGTCGAAAACCACCGCGTCCGCCTGGGCCAGGCGCTCCAGCCCGTCCGCCGATTTCACCAGAACGCCGCGGCGCAGCAGGCGGGCGACGGCGGTCACCTGCACCGCCGGCACGGCCAGACCCAGGGCACACGGGCAGGTGATGATCAACACTGCCACGGCGGTCATCAGGGCGTTTTGCCAGGTCGCCCCGGCGATCAGCAACCAACCGAGAAAGGTCGCCGCCGCCAGACCATGCACCGTCGGCGCATAGATCCGGGCGGCGCGGTCCGCCAGACGCACATAGCGCGCCCGGCCCTGCTCCGCCGCCGCCATCAGGCGCCCGATCTCGGCCAGCAGCGTGCCGTCGCCGGCGGCGGTTACCTCGACCTCCAAGGGCGCGCCCAGGTTCACGGTTCCGGCGAAGACCTGGTCACCCGGGCCGGCTGGGCGCGGCAGGCTTTCGCCGGTGACCAGGCTGGT
>JAJFGI010000215.1 GCA_021776215.1 Kiloniellaceae bacterium
ATGGCGATCCGCGCAATCAGCACATCGAAAAAATCGTCACCGATGTCGCCAGCAAAACCGGCACCTATCTGGTCGGCGGCTTGACCTCCTCGCGCCGGGAGTTTCCACAGATCGCCGGCCGCGTCACCCATGGCGGACTCTCGGGCGTGAGCTTCGCGCCGGAGCTGCCGGTGGCGACGGGCCTCAGTCAAGGGTGCTCCCCTATCGGCGAGGCGCATGTCATCAGCGAAGCGATCGACGGGACGATCCTCGCCCTCGACGATCGGCCGGCGCTGGAGGTCTTGCAGGAAGAACTCGGCGCCGTGCTGATGCGCGATCCGCGCCAGATCGACGGCGATATCCATGTCGCCTTTCTCGTCGCCGGCAGCGATATGGGCGACTATCTGGTGCGCAATGTCCTGGCGCTCGATGCGGACAACGGCAGTGTCTCGGTAAACGGGCCGGTCGCCAGCGGCCAGCGGATACTTTTTTGCCGACGCGACGAGGCGGCGGCGCGCGAGGATCTGCAGCGCATGGTCGCCGCCGTCAAGCGGCGGGCCGGCGGGTCGCCCAAGGCCGGCGTCTACTTCTCCTGCGTGGCCCGGGGCCGGCACCTTTTTGGCGCGGAGTCGCAGGAACTTGGCGTGATTCGGCGCGAGCTTGGGGATATCCCGCTGGTCGGATTTTTCGGCAACGGCGAAATTTGCAACGACCGCCTCTATGGCTATACCGGCGTCTTGGCGCTGTTCCACTAGCCGCGGCCCGGGTCAAGCACCGGGCCGATAAATAAATGTCCTGACAGGGAGATCATCAGGATGGAATACCGCCGTCTCGGCCGCAGCGACATCAAGGTCAGCGCGGTCTGCCTGGGGACCATGACCTGGGGCGAGCAGAACACCGAGGCCGAGGCTTTCGAGCAGCTCGATCATGCCCGCGCGGCGGGAATCGATTTTCTCGATACGGCGGAGATGTATCCGGTGGCGCCGCGGGCGGAAACATTCGGCCGCACCGAGGAGATCGTCGGCAATTGGCTGGCGGCACGCGGCGGCCGCGACAAGGCCATCGTCGCCACCAAGGTGCTCGGCCCGGGTGCGCGCTTTTCGTATGTGCGCGATGGCCAGCCGCGGTTGAACCGGGCGCATATCACCGCGGCGCTCGAGGCCAGCCTGACGCGCTTGCGCACGGACTATGTCGATCTCTATCAGCTGCATTGGCCGGACCGCGGCGGTGACGCGTTCGGCGCGCTCGGCTATGTCCACGACCCGGAGGCGGACGAGACGCCGATCGCGGAAACCCTCGGCGTCCTCGATGATCTGGTGCGCGCCGGCAAGGTGCGTACGGTCGGCGTGTCCAACGAGGCGCCCTGGGGGGTGATGCGGTTTCTCGGCCTGGCCGATGCCGGCCGGGGGCCGCGGATCGTCTCGATCCAGAACCCCTACAGTCTGCTGAACCGTAGTTTCGAAACCCGCCTCGCGGAGGTCGCCCTGCGCGAGGACTGTGGCCTGCTGGCCTATGCGCCGCTGGGCGCCGGTACCTTGACCGGAAAGTACCTGAATGGCCAGCAGCCTCCCGGTGCGCGGCTGACCCTGTGGCCGGACAATCGGCGCTATCGTGGGCCGCAGGCCGATGCGGCGGTCGCCGCGTACGTCGAGCTGGCGCGGGAGAATGGTCTCGATCCGGCCCAGATGGCGTTGTCCTTCGTTCTCTCCCGGCCGTTCATGACGGCGGCGATCATTGGGGCGACCACCTTGGATCAACTGCGCAGCAACATCGCTGCCGCGGAGGTGTCACTTCCGAAGGAGGTGCTGGACGGTATCGAGAGAATTCACGGTATCTATACCTACCCCTGCCCGTAGTAGGGCGCATGGCTCTCCAAGCGGATAGGTCGCATGCGCTTGTTCGTTGCCCTCTCGTTGCCCGATGATCTGCGCGTTCGGCTCGCCGGACTGGCCGGTGGTATTCCCAATGCCCGATGGGTGGCGCCGGAGAATCTGCACCTGTCGTTGCGTTTCATCGGCGAGGTGGACGGCGCACAAGCCCATGACGTGGATGCCGCCCTCGTCCAGATTGCCTCGCCGGTCTTCACCTTAAGCCTGGCTGGCGTCGATCTTTTTGGGGCCGGCGACAAGATGCGCTCCCTATGGGTCGGCGTCGACGAGTGCGCCGAACTCTCCCGTTTGCAGGGCAAGATCGAGCGCGCCCTGCACCGCTCCGGCCTGCCGCCGGAGCGTCGGAAGTTCAAAGCCCACGTGACCTTGGCGCGCTTCAAAGGTAATCCCGGGCCAAAGCTCCACGACTACCTGGCACATCATGCCGTGTTCCGCGGCAAGCCTTTCGCCGTGCGCGAATTTGTCTTGTTTTCGAGCTTTCTCAGTCATAACGGCGCCATCTACACGCCCGAAGCCAGCTACGCCCTGAGGCCGGCCAGCGCCTAGCGGCCGCCCGGACTTTCTTATCACTCTGTTAACTGCCCGTGGCTATCTTCGAAGCCGCAGGTTTTGGCGGTTTTCGGCCCGACGCGGCGACGGCGGGGTGCGTCGGCGTGCCGGCCGCCGAGCCAGGGCGCGTGGTTTTCGGGCATTGTCCCAGCCCTTTCATAGGGCGATCGGAGCGGAGCGGCAGCGATTTTGAATTCGCGACTGCGGCGCAGCGGAGCACGAAATCAGGTGGCTCCATCATCACAGCGGACGACCTTTCTCGGACGCCAATGGTTTCGCTTTGGCCGCGACCAACGTCTGCTCGTCTCGATCTTCATCGTCAGCCTGTTCGCCGTCTCGACAAGCTGGATCGGGGTCCACGAGGCCGAGCGCCGTTTGCTGGAAAGCGAAGCCTCGGCGACGGCGATACATTGGGCGCGATTTCTGCAGGAAGAGGTTTCCGAGTTCGATGAGATCCTGAGCAGCGGCCTGGTCACCGCCGGTGACCAGCGGGTGTTCGATTTTGCCAGCCGTGCCGGGCGCGTCTTCAGCTACGAGATCATCCGGCCGGACGGCGGCACGGCGCTGTCGTCTTGGGTCGGCAACTTCGGCCGGCACTACGACCCTGTGGCATTCTCGCGGGTTCTTGAAACGCAGCAACCCCTGGTGAGCGTCGTCGAGAACGAACACCTTGACGGCCGGTTGATGATGGCGGGCGAGGCCTATGTGCCCTTGGTCGATTACGGCCGCGTCAAAGGCATCATCAAGGTCAACGTCGACATGACGGACCGCGCCGCCATCCTTGGCAGCATTCGCAACTTCGCGCTCGCCGGCCTGGCCTCTCTCCTGGTCGCCATTGGCGGCCTGTGCGGCGCGTTTGTCTGGCGCAATATCCGCGAACGAGACCAGGAGCTGAGGGAGATCATCAGTTCGCGCGAGCGGGTGATCGCCGCCGAGCAAAGCATCAGCGCCCTGCACAGCCAGAACCAGATGATCCTGAATGCCGCCGGCGAGGGTATCTTCGGGCTCGACCTGCAGGGGTGTACCGCCTTTATCAATCCGGCGGGCGCGGAGATGATCGGCTGGACACCGGCGGAGCTGATCGGCCGGCGGCCACACGATATCATGCATCACACCCGCGGGGACGGTACGCCATACGAATTCGCGGATTGTCCGAC
The DNA here is from genome assembly GCA_021776215.1 of Kiloniellaceae bacterium. GTDB lineage: Bacteria > Pseudomonadota > Alphaproteobacteria > Kiloniellales > J153 > JAJFGI01. Next base: position 3,575 of record JAJFGI010000215.1, read on the forward strand.
AGGGCTGGCGATCCGGCAGGGCATGCCGCAGACGATCTCCGACGAGGTCTATTGGCGCAAGGATGGAACAAGTTTTCCGGTCGAATACACCAGCACCCCCATCATGGGTGAAGACGGTGGCGTATCCGGCGCGGTCGTGGTCTTCCGCGACGTCACCGAGCGAAAACGGGAGGAGGCGGCACAGCAGGGCCGATCAAAGGTGTTGGAACGTTTGGCCAGCGGTGCCCGGCTGGATGAGGTCTTGACGATCATTCTCCAGACCGTCGAGGAGGTGCAGCCCGAGTCGCGTTGCTCCATCCTGCTGCTCGACAAGGAAACGCAAAAATTGCGCACGGGCGCCGCGCCGAGTTTGCCCGCGGACTACAACGCGGCCGTCGACGGACTGCCGATCGGCCCGGATATTGGCTGCTGCGGCACGGCCGCCTATACGGGTGAACGGGTGGTCACGTGCGACATAGCGGCGGACCCGAAATGGATGCCGTTCCGCGATCTGGCGGCGCAGGCCGGTCTGCGCGCCTGCTGGTCCGAACCGATCGGGTCGCGGGACGAAATCCTTGGAACCCTGGCCATCTATCATGGCGAATGCCATACACCGGATCAGAGCGAAATCGACGTGGTGCGCACCGCGGCGCATCTCGCCGAAATCGCCATCAAGCGCAAGCGCGCTGTCGACGCGCTGCAAAAGGCAAAGGAAGAGGCGGAACTGGCCAACCGCAGCAAATCGGAATTCCTGGCCAACATGAGCCACGAGCTGCGCACGCCCCTGAACGCCATTATCGGCTTCTCCGAGGTGATAACGAAGCAGTTGTTCGGATCGGTCGGATCCGAGCGTTATGTTGATTACGCCAATGACATTTACGACAGCGGTGTCCACCTGCTGAATATCATCAACGACATTCTCGATGTCTCCAAGGCCGAGGCCGGCAAGCTGGAGTTGCACGAGACGGTCGTCGATCTCGGCAATTCGGTCGCCTCGGCGTTACGCCTGCTGAAAGAGCGGGCCGAAAACGGGAATGTGAAGCTGTCCGTGGTTGCGCCGCAGGACATGCCGTCGATCTGGGCGGACGAGAGAATCATCAAGCAAATTCTCCTCAACCTGCTCTCCAACGCCGTCAAGTTCACGCCCGCCGGCGGTGAGGTGACCGTCGAGGCCGTTTCCGAGCCGGGCGGCGGGCTGGCCATTCATGTGCGCGACACCGGCATCGGCATCTCCGATGAGGATTTGCCGGCTGTATTGACCCCGTTCGGCCAGGTTGAAAGCTCGCTTTCCCGCAAGCACGCGGGCACTGGGTTGGGCCTGCCGCTGGTCAAGCGCCTGGCCGAACTGCATGACGGAACATTCGAACTGCAGAGCACGGAGGGCGAGGGCACGACCGCCATCGTCCGGTTGCCGGCCAGCCGCCTCCTCGATGGCGACGCGGCCGCCCGCGACGCGGATACGGCGACCGGCACGAGCTAGACTACCCGACGACGCTTCACGAGTGCTCGATCATCGGCCGCAATCCCTGGCGCCTGCCGGCCGACGGTACTACATTTGAGCCGGATAATATTTCACGAAGGGTGGAGGACCGCCATGGACAAGGCCACCTTTGGGGCCGGCTGTTTTTGGGGTGTCGAGGCGGCGTTTCGCCAAGTCGACGGGGTGACCGCGACCTGTGTCGGCTATGCCGGGGGAAACACGGCCAATCCGACCTACAAGGACGTCTGTTCCGGCAAAACCGGCCATGCCGAGGTGGTGCAGGTCGCCTTCGACCCGGCGCGCGTTTCTTACGAGCAGCTATTGGATCTCTTCTGGGATATGCACGATCCGACCAGCGTCAATTGTCAGGGTCCGGATTACGGCACGCAGTACCGCTCGGTCATTTTTTTCCACGACGCGGTGCAGGCGGCGGCGGCGGCGGCATCGAAGGAACGCCTGGCGGCCTCGGGTCGCTATCGCCAGCCGATCGCCACCGAGGTTTTACCGGCACCCGCCTTCACCATGGCCGAGGAGTATCATCAACAGTACCTGGAAAAGCGCGGCGCGCCGGCCTGCCATATGCGCTAGCGGGTCTCCCGCCGGATGATGTAGAGGCCGCTGGCGACGACGACGGCCGCGCCAAGGAAAACGGTGGCATCCGGCAATTCGCGCCAGATCAGCCAGCCCAGCAGGGTGCCCAGGATCAACGTGGTGTAGTCGAACGGCGCCAGGACGGCGACCGGCGCGTTGCGGTAGGCCAGGACCATGAAATAGCTGCCGCAACCGCCGACCAGACCCATGACCACGAATATCATAAGATCCGGCCCCACCGGCGTCGTCCAGCCGAAGGGTAGCAGCAGGGCGCCGACCAACAGCGAAATCGTGTTGCTGTAAAATAGGGTCGCCGAGGTCGATTCGCTGCGCACCAACCGGCGGGTGACGAGGAGGAAGCAGGCATAGGAAAGGGCCGCCGCGAGAATCAGCAGGGCCTCGACGCGCAGAACGCTGCCGCCCGGCCGCGTGATGATCAATACGCCCAGGAAACCGACGATCACCGCCGCCCAACGGCGCGCCCCAACCTTCTCCTTGAGGACCGGAACGGAAAGAGCGGTCACGAACAGCGGCGCCGCGAAGGCCAGCGAGATCGCCTCGGCCAGAGGCAAATAACGCAGCCCGGTGAAGAAGCAAAACATGGCGCCCAAGGCGAAGCCGGCGCGCAGGGCATGGCCGGGCAGGCGGCGCGTGCGCAACGAGGCCAGGCCGCCGCCGTACCAGACCAGCAGCACGATGGGCGGAACGGCGAAGAAATTGCGAAAAAAGACGATTTCGACGATAGGATAACCGGCGCCCAGCCATTTGGCTGCCGAGTCCATGATCGTCATGGCCGTCACGCCGGCCAGCACATAGGCGATACCCAGGCCGATGCGCTCCGGCGCCATGGCGGCGGCAGCGCCCGGAGAGATAGCCGCTTGCGGAAACTGCTCGCTCATCGTCTGGTCGGTTGCTCTTGGCCTAGGTGTGCGTCCCCTGGTCGTCTATCATCCCCGTTACCATGCGACAACGCGATACAGGCAAGATCGTCATTCTGACGGGCGCCGGCATCTCGAAAGAATCGGGTCTGGATACCTTCCGCGACCCGGACGGCATTTGGTCGCGGGTGCGCATCGAGGACGTCGCCACGCCCGAGGCCTTTGCCCGCGACCCGTCGGGGGTGCACGAATTTTACAACGCCCGGCGGCGCAGGCTGCAGGCCGGCACCATAGACCCGAACGCGGCCCACCGGGCCCTGGCCCGCCTGCAGGCGGCGTGGCCGGACGAGGTCATGGTTATCACGCAGAACATTGACGATCTGCACGAGCGCGCCGGAACAACGGCGCTTATCCATATGCATGGCGAAATCCTCAAGGCCCGCTGTCAGGCCTGCCACGCGGTCAGCACCTGGCCGGGTGACATGACGATGGACAGTGTCTGTCCGGCGTGCGCCCGCCCGGGGGCCTTGCGTGTCAAC
>JAJFGI010000216.1 GCA_021776215.1 Kiloniellaceae bacterium
CGGCTTCCATGATCGAGTCCGCGGCGAAGGGCGGCGGCACGAAGACGACGCTGGCGACCGCCCCCGTCTCGCGCACGGCATCCTTGACCGAATGGAACACCGGCCGGTCCAGATGCCTTGTGCCGCCCTTGCCGGGAGTCACGCCGCCGACCAGGTTGGTGCCGTAGTCGATCATCTCCTTGGCGTGAAAGCTGCCGATCTTGCCGGTGAACCCCTGCACGATCACCGGTGTCTTTTCATCGAGAAGTATAGCCATGATGCAAACCCCTTCCTGTGGTCAGGCGCGGGCGGCGCGCCAAGCTTCGACGGCCTTCTCGGCCGCCTCCGCCAGGGTTTCGGCGGTGATCACCGGAAAACCGCTCTCCTTGAGGATGCGCCGGCCTTCCTCGACGTTGGTTCCGGCCAGCCGAACGACCAAGGGCAAGGTCAGGTCGAACTTCTCCAGCGCCTGTACGACGCCCCGGGCGACCCAGTCGCAGCGGTTGATGCCGGCGAAAATGTTGACCAGGATCGCTTCGACATTGTCATCGGAGAGCACCAGGTTGAAGGCCTTGGCGACCCTTTCCGGCGTCGCGCCGCCGCCGATATCCAGGAAGTTGGCGGGTTCGCCGCCGGCGTGCTTGATCATGTCCATGGTTGCCATGGCCAGGCCGGCGCCGTTGACGATGCAACCGATGTTGCCGTCGAGGCCGATGTAGCTGAGGCCGCGATCCGTCGCCCGCGTCTCGCGCGGGTCTTCCTGGGACTTGTCGCGCAACTCGGAAATCTGCGGCCGTCGGAACAGGGCATTGTCATCAAAGGTCATCTTGGCGTCGAGGGCGAGCAGCTGGCCGTCCTTGGTGAGCGCCAACGGGTTGATCTCGACCATGGTCGCGTCGAGATCGCGGAACGCGCGATAGCAGCCCAGGATCGTCTCCACCGCCTGCGCCGTCTGGCCCGCACCGAGGCCCAGGGCGAAGGCAATCTCCCGCGCCTGGAAGGCTTGCATGCCGACCGCCGGCTCGACACTGACGCGAATGATGCTGTCCGGCTTGGCAAGCGAGATTTCCTCGATCTCCATGCCGCCGGCGGCGGAGGCGGCCACCATCACCCGTTCGCTTTTCCGGTCGAGCACGAAGCCGAGGTAGAACTCTTGCTCGATCTCCTGGGCGGCTTCGATATAGAGACGGTAGACCGCCTTGCCGCGTGGCCCGGTCTGGTGCGTGATCAGCCTCTTGCCAAGCATCGCGTCGGCGGCGTCCCACACTTCGTGCTCGTCGCGGCACAGCTTGATGCCGCCGGCCTTGCCGCGCGCGCCGGAATGGATCTGCGCCTTCACGACCCAGCTTTCGCCGCCGATCTCTCGCGCGCGGTAGGCCGCTTGTTCCGGGCTGTAAGCAAGGCCGCCGCGCGGCACGGGCACGCCGAAATCGAGCAACAGTTCCTTTGCCTGGTATTCGTGAATGTCCATGGCATTTGCCCTTTCCGGCAAAGTGGGCAGCAACCGCGGTGGCGCCGCGGCCAAGCGAAAGCTCGGGCGCATGCCGCCGCGACGTGCGGCCGGCTTTAACGGTTCGAATACCGCACCCTGCAAGGCATCTGTGCTTTGCAGAGCGGCTGCTTGCCTACATGCTGGCCGCCACCGCCCGCTTCAGGTCGACCGGCCTGGCGGTCTGCCTGTAGTGCTCCTGCGCGGCGGCGACGCCGGTGCCGAGCTCTACCGGGATGCCGAGATCGCGCATTGCCATCTCGCTCCCGGCGATCGCCGTCAGGAGCATCAGGTCGTTCAAGTTGCCGAGGTGGCCGATCCGGAACACTTTGCCCGCGACCTTCGACAGGCCGAGTCCGAGCGACAGATTGTAGCGATGGTAGGCCAGACGGGCGAGCTCATTGCCGTCGAAGCCCTCGGGGACGCAGATCGCGCTGACCGTGTCGGAGTACCACTCCGGACTCTTCGCGCAGAGATCGAGACCCCAGGCGCGGACTGCCTTGCGTACGCCTTCGGCCAGACGGTGGTGGCGCGCGAAGACGTTTTCCAGGCCTTCGGCCAGAAGCATGTCGATGGAAACCCGCAGACCGCGCAGCAGGGTCGTGGCCGGTGTGTAAGGGAAGTAGCCGTCCTTGTTGGTGCGGATCATGTCGCTGAAATCAAAGAAGCAGCGCGGGCATTTGGCCGTCTTGTGCGCTGCCAGGGCCTTCTGGCTGGCGGCGACGATGGCCAGGCCCGTCGGCAGCATGAAGCCCTTCTGCGATCCGCTTACCGCCAGATCAACGCCCCACTCGTCCATGCGGAAATCGATACTGGCAATCGAGCTGACGCCGTCGACATAGAGCATGGCCGGATGTCCGGCGGTGTCCATCGCCGCGCGCACCGCGGCCACGTCGCTGGTCACGCCGGTCGCCGTCTCGTTCTGGCAGACCAGGACAGCCTTGATCTCCTGCGCCGTGTCGCCGGCGAGGATCTCGCCGAAGCGCGCTGCCGGCACGCCTTCGCCCCACTCGACGTCGACGATCTCGACCTCCAGCCCATGCCGTTGGCAGAGGTCGATCCAGAGGTGTGAGAATTGCCCGAAGCGGGCGGCAAGCACTTTGTCGCCGGGCGACAGGGTGTTGGTGATCGCGGCTTCCCAACCGCCGGTGCCGGTGCCCGGGAAAACGAAGACCTGGCCGCTGCGCGTCTTGAAGATTGTTTTCAGGTCCTGCAGCAGCTGAATCGTGAAGCCGGGAAAATCGGGCGCCCGCATATCCTCCAGCGAAATGTCCATGGCCAGCCGGATCTCGTCTGGCATGTTGGTCGGGCCCGGAATAAACAGAGCGTTACGGCCTGGCATGGTTTCCTCCTGCAGTTTTCCGTGACTTGATGCGTCTGCGCCGCTCAGTCGGTTTGATAGATCTCGAATTCGACCTGACGCATCGCCGAGGCAAAGTCGGCGAGCCGGCGCGAACCGAGGGCCTTTTGGTCTTCACGCTCCAGCGCGCTCTTCATCATCCGACCTACGCGGGCCGGCGACTCCGTGACGATGACGCCGATGTCTCTCAATCTTTCATCCAGCCGCATGTGCCTCCCACGGGCGATAGACACCGCGTTGGAGGGACTTTCGTTCGCCATTCTCCGGCCGTCGCGGGCGAGGTGAAGCATGATAGGTTTGGTGGCGGCGCATTCCGCGAGGTGGTGGGCGAGGGCATCGAGGCAGCCGGCGTGGTGGTCCAGCGACAGGACAATCCCCTTGGTCTCGGGATCGGCGAGCAGCGCATCGAGGCAACCCAGGTAGGCCTGACTGGACGGCCTTCCGGACTCGAAGCCAACCACCGTCGACTGGCCGAGGCCGAGGGCCGGTGTCTGCAGTGTCGCCTGCTGGGCGAAGGTGGCCGAGTCCGCCAGAATGCCGACCTGGCCCCTGGAGCAGATGTAGGCGGGCATGCTGCCGATGTGGCAGGCGCCGGGGGTGACGATCTCCGGCATGCCCGGCCCGAGGATGCGGATGTCAGAGCCTGCGGCCAGTAAGTCGATACGGGCGCGCTGGATGTCGGTCATGCCGGAGACGGCAAGCAGGACCAACGGAATCTTTGCCTCGATCGCGGCGTTGACGGCGATCTCCGCAGCGGCGGGGTCGCCGACGACGAGCGAGACATTCGCGCCGGTTTCCGAGACGGCGGCAAACAAGGTTTCAAAAGCGGGGAGGCCGTCGAACAGCAGATGATCCACAACGGAAGCGTCCGGATCGCCGGTACGTACATGGGCGACGAGGTTCGACGCCAACAGTGGAAGAGGCTGCGGGGGCGCGCTCAGGTCCCCTCCACTGGCTAAATGCACCACGATCTTCGACTCGGAGCCGACCAGAATTGCCATGCCGAAAGGTCCTTCCATGACGCTGCACCCAGGCCGCGCAGATGGTTTGAAAACCATAACTAGCGTATAACAGCGCATGTGATATCGTTTGTGAATTGCACTTATTCTCATCTCTGGCATTAATATTTGTTATGGCAACACTGCGCACCAAATTGCCCCCGGCAAACTGCCTCGTGGTCTTCGATGCGGCCGCCCGGCATCTCAATTTCACAAAGGCCGCCGGCGAGCTCGGCGTCACCCAGGCGGCCGTAAGCCGGCAGATTCACACTCTTGAGGACAACCTCGGGGTTCCTCTGTTCCTCCGCTTGCACCGCACGTTGCAGCTCACCCGAGAGGGGGCCCGGCTGCAGCGCGCGGTGACCATGGGCCTCGAACACATCGCCAACACCGCGGCCGACATCCGGCGAATACGCAAAGCCGGCGACCTCACCGTCTCGACCAGCGTGACCTTCGCGTCCTATTGGCTGATGTCGCGTGTCGCCAAGTTCCGAGCGATTCACCCTGACATGGAGTTGCGGCTGGTGGCTTCGGCGCCGGTTTCCGATTTGGCCGTCGCCGGCATTGATCTCGCGGTCCGTTACGGTTCCGGGAATTGGCCGGGCGTCGATACGTTTCACCTGTTGGACAACGAGGTGTTCCCGGTCTGCGCGCCGAGTTATCTGAAGGCCCGCGGCGCGCTCGCCGGACCCGTCGATCTCCTGGATGAGACCCTGCTTCATCTGGTCGAATACGACCGTAACTGGGTGACCTGGGACGCCTGGTTCCGTGCCGTCGGCGTCGAGGGGCAACCGCGCCGAAAGGGCCTCGAATTCGACAACTACCTGGTGCTGATCCAGGCGGCGTTGGACGGGCAGGGGATCGCGCTCGGCGGCGGCCGGCTCGCCGAAGATTTCATCGGCCGCGGCACCTTGGTGCGCCCGGTTGAGGCCACACTGGGCTCTGATCGGGGGTTCTACCTACTGATCCCCCGCGACGTGCCGTTGAGTCCTGAAGCAAAAATGTTTCGCGATTGGATACTGGAGGAAGCGAAAAAGCCTTAAGGTTTCGCTTGAATCTTGGTTCAGTGAGAAATGCCGGGGAGAGATGCCGGGATTGAGAGAAATAGATGGCAGACCTATGTTTTCACTATTGACCTTCGACCCTCATGGCCGGGTTCCCTCGCGATATCCGGCACGATGTTTTGCGAGGATCATTTGAGTACCTATCGGTTCGGGGCGGATCTGGCCGTATCGGCGAGTCTGCCGAAATTCGGGCTAAAGGCGCGAGAGGCGGTTCGCATCGGCGTGCTCACGTCGTTGACGGGTGATGCCTCGGCGTGGGGCCGGCCGGGTCTTGAAGGATGCCGGATCTGGGCAGACTGGGTGAATGCGCAAGGCGGGCTCAGGATCGGGGATCAGCGCCGCCGGGTCGAAATTGTGGCCTACGACGACCAATACGATCCGGCCCGGGCCGTGCTCGGCGCGAAACATTTGGTGTTGGAGCAGGACGTCAAGATTATCCTGATGCTCGGCGGCGATACGGTGCCCGCGATCAGCGATTTTCTGGCTCGAAGCAAGATGCTTGCAACAACGCTGCTGCCAAGCGACCTGTCGCCGGACACGCCGTATCTGATTGCGCCCTGCGAGGTACATCCGATCTATGTCGTGACCGGCGTCGACTGGCTCGCCGAGAACCGGCCCGACCTCAAGAAGGTTGCCCTTTGCGCGCAGAAGGATGCTTTGGGCTTGCCGTCGCTGGCAACCTACCGGGCAGCGTTCGAGGCGGCAGATATCGCCATCGTCAAGGAGATACTCTATCCGGGCGCGCCACACGATGCCGACGCGATGGTCGAAGTTCTCTTGGATGCCAATCCCGATATTCTCTGCTGGGATACGGCGTATGAACCCTTCGTTCACGCGCTGACCGAGGCCGCGTATCGACGGGGGTTCTCGGGACAGATTCTCTCATGTACATGCGACAACTATCCGGCGCTGATCGAGAAGACGAGCCGGGAGTTCATGGAAGGCTTCGTCTTCCAGTTTCCCGATTTCGACGATCCGGCGCTCAACGACCCGCGCGTCAGCTTTCCCCGCCCGAGCGAGTTCTACTCCGAGTTCAACCGGCGTTTTCCGGGCGAGTGGAGCGCGGTGTCGTGGGAGTATTGCGCAATCCTTGAGATGTGGCGCAAGGCCGTGGAACGCATCCAGACCGTAGCACCTGTCGCGGTATTGTCGGCGATGAAGATGGGGGGTGTCAGTCGCAACGTGTTCGGAGAGGCACGGTGGTGGGGGCGCGACCTATTCGGCATCGACCATGCGCTGGTCGGGTCGTGGCCTGTTGTGCGCATCCAGAACGGTCGGGCGCGGATCGTCGAGATACGCTCGGTGCTGGACTGGTGGGACCGGCATGGAGATCTTCTCTTGCGGCATATGCGCGCCTGCGGACAGATGTGGGATCAGCGGCTGGAGCGCCGCGTGACCGGCATCGCCACATCGGAGGATCACGCTCCGCGCATCAAGTCCTGATGAAATTCGGCCAGCGAGAGTTTGAGGTATTCGACGGTCGCCTCGATGTCCCGGCTCTCAATAGCTTCGCACAGGGAGCGGTTTTGCAGACGGTATTCCTTGATTCGGCCCGGCGTGAGCGCGTTTCGCCGCTGCGCCGCCCAGTCGGCGTTGCGGTTGACATGATTGACCATGGTGTAAATCGCGATGAGCAGAGGATTGTGCGTGCCCCTGGCAATCTGCATGCGCAACTCGTCGTCAAGCGCCGAGAATTTCGCGCCGCCGACTGAAACGAGATCGATCTCGCGCTGGATCTCGTTGAGGCGCTGGATATCGCGCGATGTCATGTTGAGCACCGCCAGGCGGGCGATCTCCGGTTCGACGATAGACCGGACGACTCCGAGTTCCAGTGGGCTGGTGATTTCGCCGATTTCGCTGAGGTCGAGAACGGCGGGTTCTTCGGCCGGCGCAGGTTTTGCGACCACGGCCTGGTCGGCAGCCCGGTAGCACACAATTGAGCCGCTGCCGACCCGGCGCCGTATGACACCATAGTGCTCCATGAGGCTAAGCGCCTGGCGGATGGTGTTGCGCGATAGGCCATACGCCTCGGTCAAGGCGCGTTCCGCGGGTAGACGCGTGCCGTAGCTGTGAACGCCGTTGATGATCTCGGCAAACAACGTGTCCGCGAGTTTCCGTGTGCTGGCGGTCACGGGCTTCTCGATCTTGTCGTCCAAATCCCAGGGCGGGCGTACCGAAACGTTCATGGTGCTCGAATAATCTCCGTCAGTGGTTCAGGCGTTTCTTGGCGCGTCTCGCAAACCTCTTACCCAGACCCGCCCCAGACCCGTCAGGTCGGTTTTCCTGTTCCATTTTTCGCCGTGTCCCATTGCGCGATGGTCCAGGGACGGCCGCATCGAGGTCTAAATTGGGTTGGGCCGTTGTTTCCGCATTCTCAGTCAGCCCGTTGATTTTCCTTCCATAATAATGCCCGGCTTGCGCTAATTTCAACCAATAATACCCAATT
>JAJFGI010000217.1 GCA_021776215.1 Kiloniellaceae bacterium
CAAGCCGGTGGTCCTGACCGGCGCGCAATTGCCGGCCGACCATCCGCAATCGGACGGTCCGCGTAACCTGGCCGATTCGATCGACGCGGCGCGCGCGCCGGAGATGGCCGGCCAGGGGGTGACGGTCTGCTTCAACGGGCAGGTCCATGCCGCGCGCGACGTGACCAAGCTGCACACCAGCGCGCTGGACAGCTTCACCAGCCTCGGTCACGGCTGTCTCGCGGTGGTGGACGAGGGCCAGGTGGTGGTGTATCGGCGGATGCCGCCACGGCCAAGCCATGCGCTCACCGCGATCGACGCCCGGGTGCCGCTGATTCGTCTGGTCATGGACAGCGACACCCTGCTGATCGACGCGGCGCTGACGGCCAAGGTGGACGGCCTGGTGATCGAAGGCTTCGGTCGCGGCAATGTCGTGGCCGCCTTCACCCCCCGGATTGCCGAGGCGGTCGCGGGCGGTACTCCCGTGGTCGTCACCTCGCGCTGCCCGGAGGGCCGGGTCAAACCGATCTACGGCACCGGCGGCGGCGGGCGCGAGTTGGAGGACGCGGGCGTCATCTTCGCCGGCGATCTCAAGGGTGCCAAGGCGCGCCTGCTCCTGATGGTGCTGCTCGGCGCCGGTCTCCGCGGCGACCGCGTTCGCGAGGCCTTCGCCCGGCATGCCCCGTGACACGTGCCGACCTCAGCGGCGGCTGTCGGGGAAACGCTGTGGTCTGAGGACGCCCTCGATAAAATCAGCAAACGAACAATAGGGAGGCGGCTCCATGGGAATCGAGCAGCGAGTTATAGAGACGCGCCACGGCAGGATCTCGATCAAGGAAACGGATGGTCCGGGACATGTCGTCCTGCTCATGCACGGCAACTCTTCCTGCAAGGAGGTTTTTCGCCGACAGCTCGAAAGTGAGTTGGGACGCCGATATCGCATGATCGCGATGGACTTGCCGGGCCACGGCGAGTCGGAAAATGCGTCGGACCCGGCGCGAAGCTACACGATCCCGGCCTATGCCGAAGCCGCCGTGGATGTGCTTCGGGCACGCGAGGCCGAGGGCGCGGTCGTGCTTGGCTGGTCGCTTGGCGGTCACATCGGCATTGAGATGATCCATTTACTTCCCGAAATGCGCGCCCTGACCTTCAGCGGAACGCCGCCGGCCGGCCCCGGCCTGGACGAAGTGGGTGCCGCCTTTACGCCACTGCCGCATATGGCTTTTACGTCGAAGGAGGTGTTCAGCCAGGAAGATGCGGAGGCCTATACGCGATATACCTGTGGGGTCGACCAGCGGCCGGACCCCATACTGAGCGCGGCCGTCAAACGAACCGACGGCATCGCGCGCCGCATCATGTGGGAGAGCTTTACAGCAAAACGTCTTGGCGTCCCGCAGCGCCAGGCTGTCGAAACCTGGGACCGCCCGATTGCCGTCATTCAGGGATCGGATGAACCCTTCTTCGACAACGCCTATCTCGATGGGATCACATGGCGAAACCTCTGGGAGGGCCGTATTCATATCGTCGAAGGCGGTGGTCACGCCCCGTTTTGGGCGAAGCCCGATGCCTACAACGAAATCCTGACAAGGTTTCTCATGGACGTGACCGCATAAAGCCACCTAGGAACGCCCGCAGGTTGGTGCCGAGCGCATTGGTCAGATAACCGCCTTCCTGGACCAGGACGCTGGGTAGGCCAAGATCCGCGATGGCGACGGCGATGCGCTCGAACCCGTCGGTGCTAAGCGCCAGGCCGGCCAGCGGGTCGTCCTGGTGCGCGTCGAGGCCGAGGGCGACCACCAGCGCACCGGGCGCGAAGGCGCGGATACGTTGAAGGGCGCGCTCCAGCGACAGGATGTATTCGTCGTCCCCGTTGCCGCGCGGCAGCGGCAGGTTGAGGTTGTAGCCGAGTCCGGGCCCGTCGCCGCGTTCGTCGGCGTGGCCCCAAAAAAAAGGATAGAACCGCACCGGGTCGGCATGCAATGAGACGGTCAGCACGTCGTCCCTGCTATAGAAGATTCCCTGGGTACCGTTGCCGTGGTGCAGATCGACGTCGAGAATTGCGACGCGGGCATGGTGCGCGCGCAGGTCCTGCGCCGCGATGGCGGCATTGTTCAAATAGCAGAATCCGCCGGCCATGTCGGCGAAAGCATGGTGCCCGGGCGGCCGGCACAGCGCATAGGCCGCCGGCGCGCCATCCAGCACCTCGCGGGCCGCGGCAGCGGCGACATGGGCGCCGGCCAGCGCCGCCGGCCAGGTTCCCTCCGAGATCGGGCAGGCGGTATCGGCCATGTGGTAGCCGGCCTGCCCGACCGCGGAAGCCGGATAGCCGCCCCGGCGGCCGTTCGGGTGGATGTTCGGCACGACCTCGTCGGAGGCGCCGTCGATACGCTGCCAACGGGCGAAGATGTGCTGCAGGAACGAAATGTACTCTGGCGTATGCACCGCCGCGACCGGCCCGAGGCCGAAATCGGCGCGCTGCTCCACCGTCTCGTGGCCATCGGCGAGCGCCGCCGTCAGCAGGGCCTCGGCGCGCTCCGGCACTTCCGGGTTGGGCTGCGGCGCGCCGCTGACCAGGAAGTGGCGCGGATAGTGCCGGGCATGCAGCGGGCTGTGGAAGACTTTCATGGACAGGGCCGTTGGTGCTAGAAACCGACCGCGTCGCCGCCCTTGAGCGCGAGGCGTTCACGCGCCTCCGCGGGCGTCGCAATCTCGAGCGAAAGATCTTCCAGGATGCCGCGGATGTGGGCAACCTGCTCGGCATTACTTTTGGCGAGCCGGCCCTTACCGATGTAAATACTGTCCTCGAGGCCGACGCGCACGTTGCCGCCCAGGATCGCGGCCATGGTGACCAGGCTCATCTGGTGCCGCCCGGCGCCGAGCACGGAGAAGACGTAATTGTCGCCGAACAGCTTGTCGGCGATGCGCTTCATGTGTGTGAGGTTCTCCGGGTCCGCGCCGATACCGCCGAGCACACCGAAAATGAACTGGATGAAAAGCGGCGGCTTGACCAGGCCGCGATCCAGGAAATGCGCCAGGTTGTAGAGGTGGCCCACGTCATAACACTCGAACTCGAAGCGGGTGCCGTGCGCTTCGCCCAGGTCGCGCAGGATCCCTTCGATGTCGGCGAAGGTGTTCTTGAAGATGAAGTCCCGCGTCGAGTCCAGGAACGGCTCCTCCCAGTCGTATTTCCACTTTTCGAACTTGGCGGCCGCCGGAAACAGGCCGAAGTTCATCGAACCCATGTTGAGCGAGCACATCTCCGGCCGGGCGCGCAGCGGCGCCGCCAGCCGGTCGTCCAACGTCATGTGCTGGCCGCCGCCGGTGGTGATGTTGACCACCGCGGCGGTTGCCTGCTTGATGCGCGGCAGGAAGGCCATGAATACCTCCGGGTCCGGCGTCGGGCGGCCGTCCCGCGGATCGCGCGCATGCAGGTGGAGAATCGAGGCGCCGGCCTCGGCCGCGCCGATCGCGCCGGCGGCGATCTCGTCGGGGGTGATCGGTAGATGGTCGGTCATGGTCGGCGTATGGATCGAGCCGGTAACCGCGCAGGTGATGATGACCGTCTGCCGCGCCATGATGATCCCCTTGCTTTTCCGCCCGCTCAGGCGTGGCCCAGGGCAACACCGGCGGCGCGAAGCTCCGCGGCAAGCGCCTCCAGGCAGTCGCCCAGGATCGAGACGATTTCGTCGATCTGCGCCTCGGTGACGATGAGCGGCGGGGTGATCATCAGCCAGTCGCCGTAGGCGCCCTTGGCGGTGCGCCGGACGTACTGGATCAAGCCCCGCTCCAGGGCCAGCTCGGCGATCCGGTAGGGCGCCATGCGCTCCAGCGGGATCATGGCTTTGCTCGCCTTGTCGGCGACCAGCTCGATCGCCATCAGCAGGCCCTTGCCGCGCACGTCGCCGACGAGCGGGCTGTGCGCCATCAGTCCCTCCAGTCGCGCGCGCAGGACTGTGCCCATGCGCCGGGCGTTGGCCATGAGGTCGTGCTCCAGCATCTCCTGCACGACTGCCAGGCCGACGGCGCAGGACAGCGGGTTGGTGAAGTAGGTATAGGCGTGGGCGAAGCCGCCGCCCTCGGCCACCAGGGCGACCATCTCGCGCGGCGCCAGGACGACGCCCAGCGGCGCGTAGCCGGCACTGATTCCCTTGGCCAGGGTGACGATATCGGGACGCGCCTCCGGCACATGGTCGGCGGCGAGAAAGGTGCCGGTGCGCCCGGCGCCTGACATGATCTCGTCATGGATCAGCAGCACCCCGTGGCGATTGCAGATATCCCGCACCCGGCGGTGGTAGGCATCGGGCGCCACCAGGGCGCCGGTGGACAGCCCGCCGACCGGCTCCATGATGAAGGCGAGGACCGTCTCGGGCCCCTGGCGGACGATCTCCCGCTCCAGCGCCTCGGCCGCCTCGTGCGCCCAGGACTCGGCCGTGTGCCCGTCGGGCACGCGGTAGGAGAGCGGCGCGGGGACCTTGGGCATGATCTTCATCATCGGGCCGAAGAGGGCCTCCGCCGCCGGGTCGCCGGTCACCGCAAGCGCCCCCAGGGTCGCGCCGTGATAGGACGGCATTCGGCCGATCACCTTGCAGCGCTCCGGCTCGCCCTTGGCGACCGCGTATTGCCGGGCCAGCTTGATCGCCGTCTCGTTCGCCTCCGATCCGCCAGACACGAAGAAGGCGCGCTCCAGTCCCGGCCCGGTGAGCGAGGTGATAAGATCGGCAAGCGCCGCGTTGGCCTCGCTCTCGAAGGCGGCCGGGAAGGCGAAGCAGGCGCGCCGGGCCTGCTTCACCAGGGCCTCGATCACCCGCGTATTGCCGTGCCCCAGGTTGCTGGCCACCGGGCCGGAGCAGGCGTCGATATAGCGCCGACCCTCGGTATCCCACATGTAGATGCCCTCGGCCCGGTCGATGGTCGGGCGCCGCCGGCTGCCGGCGGGGGCGAAGAACACCTGCACCGGCCCGCCGCGTTCGTCCCGGCCGAGGACTTTCGGATCTTGCGCCGCTTTGCTCCGGCTCATTTGAAGACTTCCTGCAAAAAGGTTTTGGTCCGCTCTTGCGCCGGGGCGCGGAACAGTTGTGCCGGCGGTCCTTCCTCGACCACGACTCCGTCGGCCATGAACAACACGTGATCGGCCACGTCGGCGGCGAAGCGCAACTCGTGGGTGACGATCAGCATGGTCATGTGCTCCTGCGCCAGTTGCTTCATGACCTTGTTGACCTCGCCGACCAGCTCCGGATCGAGCGAGGAGGTCACCTCGTCGAACAGCATCACCTTGGGCTCCATTGCCAGGGCGCGGGCGATCGCGACGCGCTGCTTCTGGCCGCCCGACAATTGCGCCGGATAGTAGTCGATGCGGTCGAGCAGGCCGACCTTGCGGAGCAGCGACTCGGCCAGCTCGCGGGCCTCGCGGCGGGGCGTCTTCTTCAGCAGCATCGGCGCCATGGTGATGTTCTCCAGCGCGGTCATGTGTGGGAACAGGTTGAAGTGCTGGAAGACCATACCGATGTGCTGGCGGATGCGGTTGACGTGGCGTTCGAAACGGCGTCCGCGCAGCGGCTGGTTGACCAGCATGCCGTCGAACCAGATCTCTCCCCGGTCCACGCTTTCCAGGTGATTGATGGTGCGCAGCAAGGTGCTCTTGCCGGAACCGCTCGGTCCGATGATCGCCAGGATCTGGCCGCGCTCGACCGTCAGGTCGATCCCCTTCAAGACCTCGACGGCGCCGAAGGCCTTGTGCAGGTCGGCGACTTGGATCATGGGGATTGCCTCGGTCATCCGATCACCGGGTCATCGCCGTACCGCGCTCGACCCGGCGCAGCACTAGTTCGAGGACGGCGTTCAGGACGTAATACAGGGCCCCGGCGGCGATGTAGAACTCGAACGGACGGAAAGTCTCGCTGATCGCCCGCTGGGCCGAGAGCGTCAATTCCATCACCCCGATGATCGAGACCAGGGAGGATTCCTTCAGGAGCGCGATCATATTGTTGCCCAGGGCCGGGGTCACGTTGCGCAGGGCTTGGGGCAGGATCACCTTGCGCATGGTTTGCCCAAGGCCGAGACCGAGACTGCGCGATGCTTCGTGCTGGCCCCGGTCGATGGCGACGATGCCGGCGCGGATCACGTCGGCGTTGTAGACCGCGAAATGCAGGCTGAGGGCGATGACGCCGGCGGCGAAGGCGGTGAGGTCGATGCCGATCTGGACCAATCCGAAATAGATCAGGTAGAGCTGCAGTAACAGCGGCGTGCCCAGAAACAGCCAGACGAAGAACGCGGTGGGCATCCGCACCACGCGGCTGCGGCTCAAGCCGAGCAGCGCGAAAACGGCGCCGCCGACTAGGCTCAGCCCGCTCGACGCAACGGTGAGGAGGGCGGTCCACGCCATGCCGGCCAGCAGAACGTCGCTGTATTCCGTGACCGCCCAGAAATCGAAGCCTTGCATCGCGCTCTTGTCCCGTCAGGTCCGCAACGCGAAACGCGCATCGAGCGTGCGGATGAGGTGCGAGGCCGCCGAGATGATCAGCAGGTAGAAGGCCGCCGAAAGCATGAACATCTCGAACGGCCGATAGGTTGAACTGATGAAGCGGTGCGCGGTGTAGGTCAGCTCGACCACCGAAATCGCCGAAACCAGCGCCGAGCCCTTGATCAGGGCGATCGAGTTGACCCCGAGCGGGCGGATCATCAGCCGGGCGGCCTGCGGCAGGATCACCTTGCGCATCGCCTGCAGGTGGCCGAGCCCGAGACAGCGCGCGGCCTCGCTCTGGCCGCGCTCGACCGCGACGATGGCGCCGCGGATCGATTCGGTCATGTAGGCGCCGATGTTCAGACCCAGGCCGAGCACCCCGGCGGCGAAGGGCTCGAGCTGAAGGCCGATCTGCGGCCCGCCGAAATAGATGATGAAAAGCTGGATCAGGGCCGGCGTGCCGCGAAAGACGCTGACATAGACCCGCGCCGGCAGGCTGAGAACGGCGCGGTCCGAAACCTTGGCGAGCGCGGCGGCGAAGCCGACGCACAGTCCGAGCGCCAGGGCCAGGACCGAAATCTCGACGGTGACCCAGGCCGCCTCGGCGAAGAACCTGGATACCCGGACGATCAGCGCGACGTCCATGGGCGGCGCTCAGTGATGATCCGTGCGCGGCAGGATCGGCAGATGCCGGATCTCGCGGACCAGGCCGGCGGTTTCTCGCACCGCCGCGTCGTAGAAGGCCTTGCCGCGCGCCGCGTCGGCGATGGTCGGATCGCCCATGGTGCCGTCCGGGGTTTGCGCCGACCACCAGCGCATCAGCATGGCCTTGCCGCCGTCGGCGAGATCGAGCGAAAAAAAGCGGCTGTCCTCGCTGTGCACGATCTGCCGCTCGGCGCGGTCCAGATAGATGTGCTCGGGATCGAAGTGGAGATACATGGAGGCCTCCATCTCGCCGCCGTGGGCGATGCCGCCCATGGGCGATTTGCGGTGCTCGGCGATGTCCGCCTTGATCAGATTCCAGTAGGACGCCGAGACGCAGATGCATTCCGTCTCGATCACCGTCTTGCGCGCCGCCAGGTCGAGCACCGGGTGGTTGGAGCCGTGCCCGTTGAGCAGCAGGATGCGGCGAAAGCCGTGATGGGCCAGCGAGCGCGTGATATCGACGATGAAGTCGATCAGGGTCTCCGGCTGAATATAGATGACCCCGGGAAAGTCCTTATGATGCTCGTTGAAGCCGTAGGGGATGGAGGGCATCAGCAGGGCGTCCTCAGGGATCGCCTGGGCGACACCCTCGGCGATCCGGGTGACGATCAGCGTGTCGGTGTCCAGAACCATGTGCGGCCCATGGTCCTCGGTCGCCCCGACCGGCAGGATCACGACCCGGTCCTTGTCGGCCGCCTTGATCTCCGGCCAGGTGTGCTTGTCGTAACGGGTCTTCATGCCGGCCCTCGCGGGTTCGTTGCGGGTGCGCCAGCCGGCCCGTCCCGCCACGGTGGCGGGACGGGTCCTGCTGGGAAGACATGGCCTGCGTCCGGGGCGCCCGCCTAGCGGATATCCGCGCCGACCCACTCCATGGCGATCTTCTCGTAGGTGCCGTCGGCCATCATGTCGTCGAGGGCCTTCTGCATGGCTGCCTTGAGGTCCGGGTTGCCCTTGCGGATGGCGATGCCGACCGCGACGTTGCCGCCGTCCAAGTCCGGCAGGCTCATCCGCTTGATCGGCTTGCCGCTCTTGGTGATGGCGACATTGCCGGGGATCGAGTCGATGACGATGGCATCGATCCGCTTGTTCTCCAGCTCGAGCAGAAGCTCCGGCAGGCCCTTGTAGGTCTTCAGCTCCCAGCCGGCTTGCTCGCGGGCCCACTTCTCGTGAGTTTCGCCCAAGGTCACGCCGATCGGGCGGCCCTTGAGGTCGTCGAGCGAGGCGAAGTTGTCGTCCTTGCGGATGAAGATGGCCCGCCCGGCGCGATAGTAGGGGCCGACGAAATCGACCATTTCCTGGCGCTTGGGGGTGATGCTCATGCTGCCGACGATGGTGTCGAACTTCTCCGCCAGAAGCCCGGCCAGGATGCCGTCCCAGGCGGTCGTCACGATGACCGGCTTGACGCCGATCCGCTTGGCGATCTCGCTGCCGATGGCGACGTCGAAGCCGACCACTTCGTTCTTCTCGTTGATCAGGCTGAACGGCGGATAGGCGCCGCTCATCGCGATCTTCATCTCGCCGCTGCCCTTGATCTTGTCCAGCCCCTGGGCCAACGCCGGTGATCCGGCAAGCGACGCGGCTAGCGCGGCGCCAAACAGCAACCTCGATATTCTTGCGAACATGGTCCGCCTCCTTTCGATCATGAAGCCCTGCTCGATTCCGCGCGCACCGTTGCACGGCCTGCCGCGCGAGTGTCGCCCGGCGCCGGGGGCTCGATTTTCCTCGGCGCCGATTCCCATTTTCTCAAATCGAGCTTGATTCGATCATCCCTCATTCGTCATTATTGAGCAAATAGATAAGAATAATGTAGGTTATAGGATGAAATTATGACTGAGGTCGTCCCCAGCGACGCCGGCGAGCGCTTGGCGCGCGATCTCGACTGGAACCTGTTGCGCACTTTCATGGTGATCGTCCAGGAGGCGAGCTTCACCGGCGCCGCCCGCCGACTGCGCTTGCGCCAACCAACGGTGAGCCAGGCGCTGAAACGCCTGGAGGCGCGTCTGGGGCAGAGACTGATCGACCGCGGGCCGGCGCTGTTCCGGCTCACCGCGGCGGGGGAAGCTCTGTACCGCGAATGCGTGGACATCTATGGCAACATCGCGCGCATGTCGGTGTTGGCGCGGACCGCCGGGGACGAGATCGCCGGGCATGTCCGGGTTGCGATGGCCAGCCATGTTGTCTCGCCGGTGCTCGATGACACCTTGATGGCCTTCCATGCCGACAATCCCAAGGCGACCTATGAGATCGAAATCGCCTCGAGCGTCGAGGTCCTGGACGCGGTTCTGGGAAAATCGGCAAGCTTTGGCATATGCCTGGTGCACCAGCGCGCCGCGCGGCTGGAGTACGAGCTGATGTACCGCGAGTATTTCGGCTTTTTCTGCGGCCCACGGCATCCGTTGTTCGGGCGCCGCGGCCTACGGCTCCGCGACCTCAGGGG
>JAJFGI010000218.1 GCA_021776215.1 Kiloniellaceae bacterium
CCTTAACGGGCGCGCGGATCACCGGTCCGGCAGCACGGTGCCGGAGTCGATCCGGGCCCGTCGGGCAAGCCTCAGATGAGACCGCGCTGCCGCGCCTGACGCACCAGAATGTACTGGCGCATGGTTTGATGCTGGAAGGTGTACTTGGTGGTGCCGCTGGGCGTGCGGTGCTTCTCGAGCACCGCTCCGTTCTGCGGCAGGGTCAGAGTCGACAGCGCCTTGTGCAGCGTCAGCTCACGCAACTTGCGCTCGTCCGTATCCAGGGAGACATCGGCGGCGTCGGTAGCCGTGAAGGCGCCGAATCGGTCGAACCGGCAGCGGGCGGCGGCAAACATGACGTCGGTCATAAAACC
Organism: Kiloniellaceae bacterium; assembly: GCA_021776215.1. Taxonomy (GTDB): domain Bacteria; phylum Pseudomonadota; class Alphaproteobacteria; order Kiloniellales; family J153; genus JAJFGI01. The sequence continues at coordinate 354 of JAJFGI010000218.1, forward strand.
ATTGCGCTCGCCCTGGGTGGCCATGTCGTACATGGCGGCGGTCACCGGGTCGGCCTCGTTGAGGACTTGCGCCATGGCTTCGCGCAGGTCCTGCATTTCGACGGCGGCGGAGCCGCGCTCCAAGGCGTGCCGGCCGGAATAGAGGCACATGAGCTGAGCGTAGTAGGGCAGCCCCTTGGCGAACGACACCACCGACTCACGCGTGGCGTCATCGAAGTGCATGCCGGAAGCCGACTCGCCGACCTCGATCAGGGCCCGTAGCTCGGGCGCTTCCATGAGCGGCAGATGCACGGCGACCAGGTGGCGCTGGATCGACGGATGCTTGCCGATAAGCTCGTCCAGATTCTGAGCGATGCCGACGACGATAAACGTAATGCGGGCCGATATGTCGGACAGGTTCTTGATGGTTTCGGCGAGCTGATTCTTGAGCTGGTCGCTATTGACTCGGTCGAACTCGTCGATGATCAGGATGACATGCTCGAGCTTCAGATAGCTGAGGGCAACGGTCATCTCGGTCGGGCCAAAGGAGCCGCGCGGCAGCAGTTGCTCGAAATGCTCGACGGCCGGGTTTTTTGCCCGGGCGGAGCGGTCCATGAATTCGCTGGGCAGGTTGCGCAGGAAGCCGCGGAAGATCTCCTCGAAGGTGATATCGGCGCTGCACGGGCAGCGCAGAACCTGATACTCGACCTGGCTGGCGCTCTCGGCGAGGACATTGGCCAGAGAGGTCTTGCCGATGCCGCGGGCGCCGAAGATGACAACGTGGGCCTGTTCCTCCTCGATCGCCGTGATCACCCGCTGGATGGCCCAGCGGCGGCCGGCGAAATAGCGACTCCAGCGTTTCGGTTTGGTCGGGGTAAAGGCTTCCCAAAGCTTCGCCTGACTGTCGCCGTCGAGGGGACCGTTCGGACGGTCCCGGCGCGCCGTCGGGTCCAGCGGCGGTGTCTTGAATTGGGGCAGTGCGTCGCCGCTCTCGGTTGGGGCCGCTCGTAACGGCGTCGGCTTCGCGTTTCCCATGGGCTGTCTAATACTCCCGCCGTCGATGTCGATATCACTAGTTGGTTCCGGGCCAAGTCGCTCCGGGTGGATTCTTGCTGGGCTGATTCTTGCGGGGCCGATTCGGCCTGGGCGCGCCCCATTGGCCGCATTTGGGCCGGGAGTCCTGGTCGGTTTAGCGGGAGGCGATGAGCGATTTTTCCTGGCCGCGCGCGCGCCGGACATGACCGGCTCCATCAGCTCGGGGTCGATATCCGCGAGTCGGGGAAGCGACGGGATTGTCTTACCGGAATCGATCGACTGGCTGTCGGTTCCGCCCACGACGATTCTCGAAAATGTAGGCTCTTCTGCTGCCCGCGCGTCGGCCGCGTCTCTAGACTTTTGTGTCTTATTCTTTTTGAAAATATTGATCATGATTTGGTTCACAAACCTACCATACTCTTGCTCGTGTGCAAGTCGAACACTTAGCACATGGAGAAAATCCGGCGGAGTCGAAGTTTAGAGCGTTGCCGAAAATTCGACTCCCGATGCGCTCGCGCAACCGCCACACAATCGACTGCCCGGCGCCGCCGCCGACGTCGTGGCGGTGCGACAGAGACCTTCACGGGACAATGTCACAAACCCGCACCGGGAACGCAGCATGGCCGTGCAACCGTTAAAAAAGCGCGTCTTATTCGCCAATTAGATGCAAAGTCGATGGAAACGCAACCTCGATTTTAGAGGTGCCCATGCGACAGTGGTGAGGTAGTTTGTCGGCGTTCGGCCGGGTGGTCCGCGCTGCCGGTACAGGAGCGACAGGTACGTCCGCGCAGGATCGTTTGCATACACTTGAAGAAGTTTTAGTTTGTTTGAATAGACTTTGCTCCGATTCTTTACTTGCGGTCGGAGGGTAGGGAAAGCCGCTGCCGAAGATGCGTGGCTTTGACGGTGGAGTGGAAAATGCCGTCGTCGGGCGTGATCCGTCGCCGCAGCAACCCAGGAACAGCTAAGGACACGAACAGAGCATGAGCGCCTCAATGATAGGCTGGATCAAGGCCGGCTGGCTGGCCGCGGTCGCCGCGGTCGTCGTCGCATCGTTTGTGCCCGCCGCGGCGCCACCGGGTGCCTGGGGCGCCGACAAGGTCCTGCATTTCATGGTGTTTCTGTTCCTGGCGGCGGTCCCGGCGGCGGTTCTGCCCCGTCGCCCGGCGCTGCTGTGGGCCGAGGTCTTCGTTCTCGCGGTCGGACTGGGTATCGAGTTGGTGCAGTCGTTCATACCGGGTCGCGTCGGCTCCGGTGGCGATTTGCTCGCGGATGCGCTCGGCGTATTGATCGGGATCGCCGTCGGCCGGCAGGTCTGGCGGCGCCTGGGCTTGGCTATGTCGATAGAAAACGCCGCTCTCGACCCTCAAGGACCAGGCAAGTAAGCACATTCGTGGCATAGGCCCCGGTATCGACGCCGATCCGGTGCGGCAAGGACTCGGGCAGGTGCGTGGCCGAGTGACCGTGCACGATCACCTTGTCCCACCCCGCCGTCGCCGACAGAAATTCCTCGCGAATCCAGAGCAAGTCCTCGGCGCGCTGCTGATCCAGGGCCACCCCGGGGCGCACGCCGGCATGCACGAACATATAGTCGCCCGCCGTGCAGGTCAGCGGCAGGTCCGCGAGAAAAGATATGTGCGCCGCCGGAATCCGCTGCTGCAACTCGCGCCAGACATGGTCGAAACGGGCCTTTTGGGACAGCCCTTTGGGCAACCCGACGCCATAGCTGTAGGCGGTGGCATCGCCGCCCATGGCGAACCAAGCGGGCCCTATGGAGACGTCGGCGAGAAAGCTGAGCATCGCCTCTTCATGGTTGCCCTTGAGGCATGCGGCCGTAAGGCCCGCCGGGGGGGTGGCCATCACCAGATCGATGACGCCTTTGCTCTCCAGGCCCCGATCGATGTAGTCGCCCAGGTAAACGATTGTTTTTTTTATATTTTCGGGGGCGCCGGCCGCGTCCTCGGCAATCTGGTCCTGAAGCCGGCGCAGCAGATCCGCGCGCCCATGAATGTCACCGACAGCGTAGAGCCGATGCCCGGCCGGCGCACTCGGCGAGTCCGGAACGGTGGCCCCGGCCGCTTCGCCGCGGCCTGGTTTGCCGACCAGCCCTTGAATCCAACGAACCAGCATGCCGCCTCAAATCCCCGGTCCCCGGTCGGATGCCAGCCGGAGGCCTCAAATCCCCGGCCCCGAAGGGCCCGCTATCGTCGTGCCCGCGCTTGCCGAAACGGCCCGCGGTGTCTAATGTTAACCCGAGAGTCGCGGCAAAGCGATTCGGTTGCTTTGACCTATGGTCTTGGCGTACAGCAGTCATTCCCCGGTCGGTGGTGGGGTGGGGAATGTTGGTACTAGCAGGGGGGCGTTGAGCCGGATGAACAAGCGATTCGTACACAGCATCTTGCCGGGCGTGTTTTTAGCCTCCGGTATGGCGGCACTGGCCGGGGAGGCCTGGGCGCAGAGCGGCATCGAGGTGCCGTCGCGAATTACCGATGTGCGCCGCGGCGACACCGTGATCAACCGGGAACGTCCAGACTTCGACCCGCTGGGCGTGCGGGTGGGGAGTTTCGTCGTTTTGCCGCGGTTGCGGCTGGACGGAGAACTCAACGACAATATCTTCGCGACGGACACGGGCGAGCAGGGCGACTTCATCACGACCCTATCGCCCAACCTAGTCGTGCAGTCCGATTGGGGCAACCATATGCTCCGCTTCCAAAGCGGCGCGGACATCGGCCGCTACATCGACAACGATAGCGAAAATTTCGAGGACTATGAGTTCAATGGCAATGGGCGCCTCGACGTCACGCGGCGGACCAAGCTTCGCGCCGGCGCCGGCTATCGCCAGGAGCACGAGGAGCGCTCGTCGCCTGACGATGTCCGCGGCGTCGAGCCGACGATATTCGATGTCCTGTCGGCGACCCTCGAAGGCAGCCACACGTTCAACCGGGTGACATTGACGCTGGGCGGCGCCTTTGATCAGTATGACTTCGAGGACGTGGCCACCGCAGGAGGTGGCGTCATCAACAACGACGATCGTGACCGCGATATCGTCGAGGGGTCGGTACAGGTTTCCTACGAGATCACGCCTCTGTACCAGGCGTTCGTGCGCGGCGCCTACAATGTGCGCGACTACGACGCCGCGGTGGACGACAACGGCGTCAATCGCGACTCCGATGGTTACGAAGTCGTGGCCGGCGTCTCGCTCGACTTCGGCGGCATAACATTCGGCGACTTCTTTGCCGGCTATCAGTCGCAGGAGTATGACGACCCGTTGCTCGACACAGCGAGCGGCCCCGTGGTCGGCGCCGATGTGACGTGGAACGTGACGCCGCTCACGACCGTCGTCGGCTCTATCTCGCGGGTGATCCGGGAATCCACATCCCGGGATGCGAACACCGGCGAATTCGCCTCCGGCCGATTCTTTACGACCGTCGGGGTGAGTGTCGATCACGAGCTCATGCGCAATGTTCTTCTGGGCGCCGACATCAGCGCCAGTCAGGATGACTTCGAAGGGATTGATCGGACCGACGAAATCTATCGCGCCGGGATCGATGCCAAGTACCTTATCAATAGGTATGCCAGCATCGGCGGGGCGTATCGTTTCCGCATGCGCAATTCCGATATCGGAAGTGCCGAGTTCATCGAGAACGTGTTTCTCGTGCGATTGCAGGTCCAGTACTAGGGCGGACGCACCATAGGAAAATACTGGCTAGGTATGGCGGGTTCGATGATTCAAATGCGAGTCGGTGATGGCGCCCGGCGGTTGTGCCGGGCGATGTTGGGCGTTGCCGGATTTTGCGCGGTCTTGCTGTTGGTTGCGGGGTCGCCGGCGACGGCACAAGAGCTGGACTACCGACTCGGTACCGGTGATCAGATTCGCGTGACGGTCTTCGGGCACGTGGACCTGTCGGGCCAATTCGAGGTCGGCAGCGACGGCCGCATATCCTTGCCCCTGATCGGCGACGTGCCCGCCGCCCAATTGACCTTGCAGGAGGTCGAAAAAGCAATCACCGCCAAACTGAAGCCGGATTACCTGAAGAACCCTCAGCTCAGTGTCGAGGTCATCAACTATCGCCCATTCTACATCATTGGCGAGGTTAAGAATCCGGGTAGCTACCCGTTTGTAGGCGGTATGCGGGTGGTCAATGCGATTGCCATGGCGGGTGGATTTACCTACCGCGCCCGGGAGAGCCAACTCTTGATCACCCGGGCGGCGCAGGGCGAGAAGGTGCCTGCGGACCAAAATACCGTCGTTCTGCCTGGTGATGTCATCGAGGTGCCCGAGCGCTTCTTCTGACCGGCCGCCCGTGCAGGGGCAGGACTCCTCGGTTATCGCAGTTTTTTTGTGGCATTTGCGCTCTGGCTCGGAAGTGGTAGCTGGTGCCGGATTGAAGTTAATAAACGGTTAGTGACGTGCTCCCTATTATCCGTTGGTGCCGTGGCGGCTCGGAGGCGAGGGGTAGGGGAGAGGGAAAGGCGGGGTCCGGAAGGCGGCTCCGAACATCAAAACGAACTGCTGGGACCGCTATTGGTTTGTATATCCGCTGACCCTTTACCGTAACAATGGATAGTCGTAGAAACCCGATAACCGGTTGTTTGTGATATTCGACCAGCCGGATTGCCGAATGCACTGGCCGGTTCCTCGTTTCGGGTCGGTGGCGGGCAACACTCAATTTAGACTCTTTGGCACCTAATCAAGGCACATCTCCATGGCTCTAGCGCGTGATCTGACCCGCCCGACAGTTACGCTGGAGGACATCACCGAAAGCGAAGCTCGACGCCCGTCCACGCCGGGCGTGCAGATCGACCCGATCGAGTTTGCCCGGGCGCTGTGGCGCCGCAAGTGGGTCATGCTGTATGCCGGCTTCGCGGTGATGCTGGTGGCGGTCATGCTTATCGGTGCGTTGACGCCGCGTTACACCGCCACCGCGTATGTCGAAATCAATCCGCGTCAGACCAGGGTCGTGGATTTCGAGGCGGTTCTCTCGGGACTGCCCGCCGACACCGCGACCATGGAAACGGAGATCCAAATTCTTCGCTCGCGGAAGTTGGCCGAGAAGACGGTGGCCAAGCTCGGCCTGGAACGGAATCCGGAGTTCAACCCAGGTTTGCGGGCGGAAAGCGGTTTCGTCGGCCTGATACGCAGTCTGATTGGCGCCGAGCCGGTAGCCGAGCCAGTGGCGGCGGAGCCGGCGAAAGCGACGACGGCGGAGAACACTACCGAATCGGCGCTGCGCGAGCGGTCGTTTCTCGATCGTGCCCTGTCGTACTTCGGGCCCAAACGGCGGCCGGCGGCGAGCGCCGAAACGGCCGTGCGAGACGAACGGGAAAAGGTCATCGATTCATTTCTCCAGCGCCTGACGGTCCTTCCGGAAGGGCGCTCGCGGGTGATCGCGATCTCTGTCGAATCGGAGAATCCCAGGATCGCCGCCGCCGCCGCCAACACCTTGGCCGATTTCTATATCGTCGCCCAGTTGGAGGCGAAGTTCGAGGCGACGAAGCGGGCCAGTGCATGGTTGAGCGAGCGCGTTTTTGAGTTGCGCGTGGAGGTCGACCGCGCCGAGCAAGAGGTCGAGGCTTATCGCCAGCGGTCCGGACTGATCCAAGGCGGCTCGGATGCTACTCTGGCGTCCGAGCAGGTCTCTGATCTGAATCGGCAGTTCGTTACGGAGGGCACAAAGCTTGCGGAGGCCGAAGCCAGGCTTCGTCAGGTCGAACAATTGCTTGGCCAGTCTAGTGGCATTGAGAGCATGGCCGAGGTTTTGGACTCTCAGGTCATCCGCGACCTGCGCAGGCAGGAGGCCGAAGTCGAACGGCTCGTGGCCGAGCTGTCGACCGAGTTCGGCGACAAGCACCCGCGTATGATCAATGCCCGCGCCGAGCTGCGCGATTTGCGCACCAAAGTGAAGATAGAGGTCGACAAGATTGTCCAGGGGCTGCGCAACGAGGTTGCGGTGGCGCGGGCGCGCTCGCGCTCGATGGGCGGATCCCTGGAAAATCTGAAGAGCGAGGTTGGCCGCCTCAATGCCTCGGAAGTGCAACTGCGCGCCTTTGAACGAGAAGCTTCGGCCTCGCGTGCGCTTCTGGAACAGCTTTTGGCGCGGTCCAAGGAAACCAGTTCGCAGGAAGACTTCCAGCAGGCCGACGCCAGCATCGTCTCGGAAGCCGCGGCGCCCGAGTTGCCGTCGTTCCCCAAGAAGACGCTTCTTCTGCTCGTCTCCTTTGTTTTCGCGTCCATTGCATCCGTTGCCGTGGCAATGGTGCTCGAGTACCTGGATCTCGGGTTCCGCAGCATGGACCAGATCGAGCGTCAGCTGGGTGTCGCCCCCCTTGGCCTGGTCCCCGCCCTGAAGGGCATACGCTCGATCGGCAAAAGCCCGCAGGATTACATCCTGGAAAATCCCACGTCGGCATACGGGGAATCCGTCCGCAGCATGCATACCAACTTGCTGCTCTCCGATCTGGTGAAACGGCCGAAGGTTGTGTTGCTGACCTCGGCGCTGCCCAACGAGGGCAAGACATCGATGGCCGTCTCGCTTGGCCGGTTGCAGGCGCAGGTGGGGCAGAGGGTGGTGATCGTCGATTGCGATGTGCGCCAGCCGAGCGTTCACAAGGCTCTCAACATGGAGCCGGGTCCGGGTCTGGTACAGTGCCTGCTGGGCGAAGCTGGCGTGGAAGACGTGATTCAACAAGACCCGGAGTCGGGGGTTTTCGTTCTGCAGGCCGGCGGCACGCCACCGAACCCGCCCGACCTGTTTGACTCGATTCCGATGCAGAAATTACTGACCACGCTGGCGCGAAAGTATGACCTGGTCATTCTGGATTCGGCTCCATTGCTGGCCGTATCCGACACGTTGTTCCTGGCGCGTCTGGCGGACAAGACAGTACTGATCGTGCGCTGGGTGCGCACGCGGCGCGAGACCGTCAAGCTGGCATTGAACAAGCTGCTTGACGCCAAGAGCGATGTGGCCGGCGTCCTTCTTTCCATGGTCGACGTCAAGGGGCATGCGCAATACGGGTTCAGCGATTCCGGGGCGTATCACGGAAAGCTGACCAAGTACTACACCAACTGAGCGGCAGGCGATGGCGGCTCACGGACTGAACAAGCATGTCGATTCTCCGCACGTGCCCGCCCGTCCGGTTCCGTCGAGCTAGCGTATCGGGCGGCTTCGTGCGGTCGGTCCCATAGGCCGTCTGTATGAAGTCGATCATCGCCCGCATCCGCCGCAGCACGTTTATCAAGAATGTGGCCGTCTTGGCGTCCGGCACGGCCGTCGGGCAGGCCATTGTCGTCCTTGCGGCGCCGGTGCTGTCCCGACTCTATAGTCCCACGGCGTTCGGCGTGATGAGCGTCGTCCTGGCCGTGTCCGGCCCGATCGCGATAATGGCAAGTTTCAAATACGAGCTCGCCGTCGTCCTTGCCAAGGACGATAGGGACGCATCGAATCTGTTCATTCTCGCCGGCGGTTTGGCGCTCGCGGTCTCCCTCGCAACGTTGCTGGCCATTCCCTTTATCGGGGACTGGCTGGCCTATGAAATGGAGCGACCCACCGCTGCGCCTCTGATGCTGTGGATCCCCGCCCTGGTTTTTTCCCAGGGGCTGTTCAACGTGGTGCTCTTCTGGGCCAACCGGCGCCAGGACTATGTCTGGACGTCGTTGTCGGCCGTCGGCCGATCGGTCGGCACGGTGGCCGTCCAGGTGATTCTCGGCCTTGCGGACCGGGGCGCCAAGGGACTGATTGTCGGCCGCGTGTTTGGCCTGGCGCTGGCCACGGTCATTCTCGGCGTGCAGACGCTCAAGAACGACTGGCGGTTGATTCTGAGATCTTTTGATTTTGCGCGGATGCGGGAACTTGCCCGCGAGCATGATCATTTCCCGAAGTACAATGCCCCGCGAGAGGGAATCGTCGCGATCTCGGCGAGCGTCCCGAGTTTTTTCCTCGCCCTTCTCTTCAGCCCCGCGGCGGCGGGTCTGTATTGGTTTACCGTCCGCTTGCTGGAGGTGCCGACGACGCTGATCGGAATCGCCGTGCGGCGTGTGTTCTTCGAACGGGCGACGCGGGCTTTCCAACGGGGCGAACGGATTTATCCGTTGCTGGTTCAGGCGACCGCGGTCCTGTCCGCGCTGGGCATCGGTCCGGTTCTGGTCATCTTCATAGCCGGGCCGGGCCTGTTCGACCTTGCCTTCGGTGACGAGTGGCGGGGGGCGGGCGTCTATGCACGTTGGCTGGCGATCTGGTGGTTCTCGTCGTTCTGCAATGTCGCCAGCACGGCGCTGATCCCGGTCTTTCGCCTGCAGCCGCTCTTTTTGGCGATCGAGATCGTCGGTTTGGTCCTGCGCTCCGGCGCTATCGCCGTGGCAGTTTTCTTTGGCGATGATGTGCTGGCGATCGCCCTGTATTCCATCGTCGGCTTTCTGCTCAACGTCTACCGCACCGGCTACGTCATCCGGTTCGCCAAATACAATCAGGATTTCGTGCCAACCTAGGAGATCATCCGTCCCTTTACTTTCTATGGTTTTTCATATATTTAACCGGCGTGGCCTGATCTTTTTCCAAGGCGCGGGCCATGCCAATCCTGCAATGCAAATCTGGGCGAATTCCTATCATGGCTAAGAAACCACTCTCCGCCGAAATGTTTCCTGGTGTCGGCTTTCGTCTCAAGACAGAGGTGCCGCGGCCCGACCGGAAATTGGTCGAAAGCTTTCGTGAGTTCGAATCCCCGGACATATCCGACCAGCTCAATCGGCTCTATGCCTTGGTCCCGGAGATCCAATGTCTGACCGGATCGCATCACTCGCTGGTCGGGGCGGTGTGCACCGTCAAGGTCTACCCGGGTGACAATCTGATGGTCCACAAGGCGCTCGATGTGGCGCATCCCGGCGACGTCATTGTCGTGGACGCCAGCGCGTCGACGACGAATGCGGTGATGGGCGGCCTGATCAGCTTGAAGGCAAGGGCACGCAAGATCGCCGGTTTCATCGTCGACGGATTTATTCGTGATCTGCCCGAAATTCTCCCTCTCGACTACCCGGTATTCGCGCGTGGCGCCACGCCGATCGGGCCACTTCATCGCGGGCCGGGCGAGATCAATTTTCCCATCTGCTGCGGCGGCGTTGTGGTCCATCCGGGCGACATCGTTGTCGCCGATCAGGCGGGCGTCGTTGTCGTGCCCCTTGATCACGCGCCCGAGATTCTGTCGCGGCTGGTTGCCAATCGTAAACGCAACAAGGACTATCTGGCGGACGTGGCCCGCGGAAAATTCAGCAACGACTGGGTGGATGACGTCCTTACCTCCGCCGGGTGCGTTGTGACCAAGAGCCCCGGCAAGGCGGGTAACAAGACGCCGGTCAAGACAAGCCGCAAGAAGTCAGCCAGCAAGGCGTCGCGCAAGACGCGGCGAGGGAAGTAGGCCAGAGGCGGGGGGTAAGGCGGCGGCCTCGCGTGCGCCCCGCCTAGCGGTTTAGCCCAATCTGCCAACGCCGGCGGGAATGGTCGATGGCCGCGATCCAGGTGCCGTCGTCCAGTTGGGAAGCGTCCATGTGATGGATGCGATCGGCAAGAGGGCCGGTCCGCTCGCCCGCGAGGATGGGACCGTCGCCAACTTGTTCCTCGCTGTAGGACGTGACCGTGAGCGAGGTGATCTCGAAGGCGAAAAGGCGCATCCCGTAGTCAGGATAGGTGTCCTGCGTGATCCGGTAGGTGCGGCCGCCGAACTGAAGCACGCGGCCGCCCGGCCGGGTGATGTGCGGATTTCCGTCCACCACCGGGCTTGCCGGATGCTCCTGCCACGGGCCTGACAACTCTGCGGCAAAGTACAGCCGCAGCGTACCCCGGCCATCGCCACTGTTTTCGCTGAACATCCACCACATGCCGTCCCGGCGGAAGATGGATGGGTCCCGGTGCGCTCCTTGCAGCAACTCGCCAACGAACGCCCATGTGCTGGGAAATTCTGTCGCCCTGTAGAGGCGCACGGCGCCGGCTTGGGCGCTCTCCGGTATCATGTAGTGCGCCCCCTCCCAGGCGAAGACATAAGGGTAGGACAGGTGGAAGGGCTCCTCCAGGATGACTTTCCGGTATGCCCAGGACAGCCCATCGGTGCTGGTCGCCAGGCAGATGACGCCCTTGTTCGTGTCTCGGACAAGGGTCTCGAAGAACATGAACCAGCCGTCGTTCTCGCGGAACATGAACGGGTCGGCGATGAACTCGGCGGTTACGTCGGTCACGCTGCCGGCGGTCAGAACCGGATTGAGGGCCGGGTCCATGTTGCGCAGCGCGAAGGGGGAGGGACCGCGATAGATCTCGATATCCCAAGTCGTTTTACGCAACTTGAGGAACGGCAAAACCGCCTTTTTTAATCCGGCCAGATTCATTGCTTCGGTGAACTTCGTTGATTGCGCTGATGTGGCCTATTGGCTTTCGCCGGCACCTGTCGCATGGAAACCTTTCATAAACCGGGTCACGGCGTCGTTGTAGGCACGTGCATAGTCGGCATGGCTGCTCTTGCGGACCTCGATTCCGAAGTCCATTGAGTTTCCCTGCAACACATTGGCAATGTTCGCATTTACCGCCGCTCCGTAGTGATCCCCATCATAGGTGTTTTCGGGAAGCATGGTAACTTCGGATGGAATCGAGAAATCGTAGAGGGCGTCGAATTGCTCGGCAATGGATTCGAGCGTCTGCAGGTATTCGTCCAGATGGCCGGTTAGATAAAGCTCTTCGACGACCTGCCATGCCGAGACCGGCGGCACATAGCCGATGTACCTGGCCTCTGGGAAAATTTGGCGCAGTTCGAAATACCGCCCCTTCCGCGCCGACTTGAATTTCCACGGCTTGGCCGTCAGTTCGGTCGGTTCCGGCGGATCATAACTAGGCGCATCCGATCCGATTCGGCCAACGAAATTCTTGTCGTAGTAGCGAATGAACGGCGAGTCGCCGGCAAGAGTCCGCAATGAGAAACGCAGCGTGCTGGCCGACAGATACGTTGGAATCAGGGGCGGCGGCATCTCGCGTTTGACGACGAAGTCAGGAAGCACCGGGGTCATGTCGCGCCAGAAATTGAATGCGTCTACGCCGACGATGACCAACTTGGGGGAGACGCCTTGCGCCTTGAGGTAACGCGCCGTGGCGACGAATTCGCTGACGACGCCTGATGAAAAGGCGAGATTGGCGCAGGTGAATCCCTTGATCCGATTCTGATTCAGAAGTGTCGTTCGTGAGCTGCCGAAGATGAGACAGTCATGGCGGTTGGCGCTGCGCAAAAACAGGTTGAGCTTGGCGAACCTCTCATTGAAAGCGAAATTGTCGCCGGTGATGACATTGCCACGCACGTACCACAACGGGTCTATCGCCGCGTTCAACGCGAATACGGCCACGCCTGCCGTCAACACGGTCGCGGCAAGAACGAGCAAATATCGGCGAAACGGCCGCGGGTCTTGGGCATCGCGATGTTTATGGAAGATCGTTTTGTTCACCGCCATGGGCCCCTAGAAACGGAAGTAAAGGAATTCGCTGACGTCGGTCAGGTGCAGGACCGACACGACGGCGACACCTGCGAAGATGGTCGCCCAAACCGGCGTCGGGCGCCAGAGAAGCCGCGGAAACAGTCGTTGCAGGATCGAGCGGGCGTCATCCGGGTGGCCAATCTTCAGGGCTGGATGCGAGCGCGCCAGCAACTGCTGTGTCGTCGGCATGACCCACAGAAACGCGATCCAGAACACCAGCCACAAGACGGCGACGGCATCGGCTTCACCCATGGGCGGCCCCTGGAAGCGGAAGCCAACGGCGGCCAGTAGTCCGTGCAGCGGTCCGATCAGCTCGCTCATATCGTGC
>JAJFGI010000219.1 GCA_021776215.1 Kiloniellaceae bacterium
GTCAAGACGACCTTCACGCTGGTGATCATCGCCGTTACGAAATCGATATCGCGATCGAAGAGCATCGGAAAGGAAATCACCGAGAAGGAGAAGACGGCAAGCGCGAGAGCCACCCCCACCCCATGGCCGATCACGAGAAACAACAGGCCCATCGGCGTGGTGAAGATCTCGCGCAGCAGTTCCGGCGCGCTGAACGATTTCAGGCCGAGGAAGCCGAAGAACAGCAACGCCGCGATATCCATCCAGATGAACAGCGAAAAGCCCGTGACCAAGGCCATCCAGCCAAGGTCGCGCCAGGCCGCGCCCCGTACCGAACCGAGAACCTTGCCCCAGGATAGCGGCTCATCCTGTTCCAGGCTGCGGCTGACGGCATAAAGCGCCGTCGCGAGAAAGGGCGCGATGAACGCGAAACCAGCCGCCAAAGGATAAACCAGGTACGGCAGACCGAAGTATAAAAGCAGCAGTATAAGGACCCATCCGCCAACCGTGTAAACGCCGCCGATGAACAGACCATAAAGGGGCGCGGCGCGAAAATCGCGCAGACCGGCCGCCAGAATCTCCAGGATGTCGCCCGTTGCCACCGGCTGCACCGCCGGTCCAGTCGCCGGGATCCCGGTCGCGGTTGGGCCGGTTTTTGCGGTCTCCGTCATCCACTCCTCCAGGGCGCATACCAGTCGCAGGATGGTCGGTTTAACGATCTCGTGGCCGTGCGAGCAGTTTTTTCCGTGCTCTGCCCGCTATGCTGGAGTTGTTTTGCGGAGGATAGCTCTTGATGCCGGAACTGCCAAATGGCAGGGCCAGAATTCGAGTGATGGCTTTGGATTAAAGGAAGACCTGACCCTGACGCCGCGCGTCCGCCCGCTGTTGAGCGAAAAGTAACCAAAACTCGCTAAATTGAGGGCGTTCGGGGGGCATTTCGAACCGAGGCATGACCTCGGCGGGGCGGCTTGTCTCCCTGTCGTGCCTATGGCATTACACGCCCCGTCGGCGCGATTTGCCGAATCTCCAAAGAGAGGGCCTCTTCATATGGCCAGACCTGTGCGCAAGGCGATCTTCCCGGTCGGCGGCCTGGGAACCCGGTTCCTGCCGGCGACCAAGGCGATGCCCAAGGAAATGCTGCCCATCGTCGATAAGCCCTTGATCCAATACGCGGTGGAGGAGGCACGGGCGGCCGGGATCGAGGAATTCATCTTCGTCACCGGGCGCGGCAAGTCGGCGATCGAGGACCATTTCGACCACAGCTATGAGTTGCGGGACGTTCTGACCTCGCGCGGCAAGAAGGCCGAGTTGAGCGCCCTGGAGGAGATGCTGCTCGAGCCCGGCCAGTTCGCCTATATCCGGCAGCAGGAGCCGCTCGGTCTCGGCCATGCGGTCTGGTGCGCCCGCCATTTGGTGCACGACGAGCCGGTCGCGGTGTTGTTGGCCGACGATCTGGTCATGGCCGACGTGGCCTGCTTACAGCAGATGGTCGATGCCCACGAGAAAGTCGGCGGCAATTTGGCGGCGGTCATGGACGTGCCGCTGGCGCATACCCAGCGCTACGGAATCTTGGATGTGATCGACGACGACGGCCGCCTGGCCCGGGCCCGCGGCTTGGTCGAGAAGCCGAAACCCGAGGATGCACCGTCGACCTTGTCGATCATCGGCCGGTATATCCTCGATCCGGCGGTTTTCGAGGAACTGGGCCGCCGCGAAAAAGGGGCCGGCGGCGAAATCCAGCTCACCGACGCCATGGCGCGCACTATTGATCAGGTGCCGTTCCATGGGTTCCGCTTTGCCGGCACGCGGTTCGATTGCGGCGACAAGGCCGGTTTTCTGGAAGCCAATATCGCCTTCGCCTTGCGCCGGGACGATCTAGGCGAAGCGACCGCGAGCATCGTGCAGCGCTACGCCGATTCGCTGCGCACGGCGCCCAAGACTGCGGCAAGCTAACGCCCACCCTCTAGAGGATATCAACTCATGCGCATTGCCATGATCGGGACCGGGTATGTCGGCCTGGTCTCGGGCGCCTGCTTCTCCGAGTTCGGCATCGACGTGGTGTGCGTCGACAAGGACAATGACAAGATAGGACGCCTGAACCGCGGCGAAATTCCCATTTACGAGCCGGGTCTCGACCAACTCGTCGCGCGTAACCGGGATGACGGGCGGCTGTCTTTCTCGACCGACCTGGCGACGGCTGTCACCGCCGCAGATGCGGTTTTCATCGCCGTCGGCACCCCCAGCCGCCGAGGCGACGGCCATGCGGACCTGGGCTTTGTGCACCAGGCGGCGCGGGAGATCGCGGCGGCGATCGATGGGTACACGGTGGTGGTCAACAAATCGACGGTGCCCGTCGGCACGGGCGCCGAGGTCGCACAGATCATCCGCGAGGCGCGGCCGGACGCGGATTTCGATGTGGCCTCGAACCCGGAGTTCTTGCGCGAAGGGTCGGCGATCAACGACTTTATGCGGCCCGACCGGGTGGTCATCGGTGTCGAGTCCGAGCGTGCCCGAGATGTCATGCGGCAAATCTACCGGCCGCTGTTCCTGATCGAGACGCCGATCGTCTTCACGTCGCCGGCGACGGCCGAGTTGATCAAATACGCGGCCAACGCCTTCCTGGCCACCAAGGTCACCTTCATCAACGAGGTGGCCAGCCTGTGCGAGCGGGTCGGCGCCGATGTGCATGACGTGGCGCGCGGCATCGGTCTCGACGGGCGGATCGGCGGCAAGTTCCTGCATCCGGGTCCGGGGTTCGGCGGCTCGTGTTTCCCCAAGGACACGTTGGCGCTGGCGCGCATCGCCCAGCAGGCGGGCTCGCCCATCCGCCTGGTGGAAACCGTGGTCGAGGTGAACGAAGCCCGCAAGGAGCAGATGGCCGAGAAAGTCATCGCCCATTGCGGCGGCAGCGTGCAGGGCAAGACCATTGCGGTCCTCGGCCTGACCTTCAAGCCGAACACCGACGACATGCGCGAGGCGCCGAGCCTGAAGATCGTACCGGCGCTGCAAGCCGCCGGGGCCGCCATCCGGGCCTACGACCCGGAAGGGATGGTTGAAGCCAAGAAACTGCTCGACGGACTCACCTGGTGCGAAAACGCCTATGAGACTCTCGACGGGGCCGACGCCCTGGTCATCATCACCGAGTGGAACGCTTTCCGCGCCCTCGACTTGGGCCGCATGAAGGCGGCGATGAAATCGCCGGTGATGGTGGATTTGCGCAATATCTACAACCCGGCGGAAATGGTCGCGGCGGGCTTCCGCTACACCTCGGTCGGCCGCCCGGCGAACGCTGGAAGGACCAAGGATGGCGGCTGACGCAAACGTCCGCGGGCATCGTTTCAATCCAACGATCCTGCGCGAGTACGATATCCGGGGGATCGTCGGCAAGACGCTGTCGGCCGCGGATGCGCGCGCCATTGGCCGCGGCTTCGGCAGCGTCGTGCGCCGGGCCGGCGGATCGAAAGTCTGCGTCGGATACGACGGGCGGCTTTCTTCGCCGGAACTGGAGGCGGCCCTCGTTGACGGCCTGATGGCCTGCGGCCTGTCCGTCCTGCGCGTCGGCCTCGGTCCGACTCCCATGCTGTATTTCGCGCGCTTCGCCCTTGAGGCGGATGCCGGCATCATGGTCACCGGCTCGCACAATCCGCCGGATTACAACGGCTTCAAGATGGTCGTGGGCAAGGACTCATTCTTCGGCGAGCAGATTCAGAAGCTGGGCCGGCTGGTCGCCGCCGAGGACTTCGAGACGGGGCGCGGCACGGTGGCGGATCACCCGGTCCTCGAGGCCTACGTCGACCGTCTGCTCCAGGACGCGGACCCCGGAATCGAGAAGCTCGCCGTTGCCTGGGATCCCGGCAATGGCGCGGCGGGCGAAGCGACGGTGGCGCTGACGGCGCGCTTGCCGGGCCGGCATGTGCTCATCAACGAGGCCATCGACGGAACCTTTCCGGCGCACCATCCGGATCCGACGGTGGAAGCGAACCTGGCGCAGCTCAAGACAAGTGTCTTGGGCGAGAAGTGCGATCTGGGTATCGGGTTCGACGGCGACGGCGACCGGATCGGTGTGCTGGACGGGCAGGGGCGGGTCGTTTGGGGCGATCAGCTGATGCTGTATTTCGCCCGCGACATTCTGAAGGAACGGCCGGGCGCGACCATCATCGCCGACGTCAAGGCCAGCCAGGTCCTGTTCGACGAGATCGCCAGGGCCGGCGGCAAGCCGCTGATGTGGAAGACCGGCCATTCCCTGATCAAGACAAAGATGGCCGAGGTCGGCTCGCCGTTCGCCGGCGAGATGTCGGCGCATCTGTTTTTTGCCGACCGCTATTACGGCTTCGACGATGCGTTGTACGCCGCGGTACGCCTGTTGAGCATCCTCAGCACTTCGGGTCAAACATTGGCCCAGTTCCGCGATTCCTTGCCGCCGGTCGTGAATACTCCGGAGATCCGCTTTCCCTGCGCCGAGGACCGCAAGCTGGCGGTCATCGCCGAGGTCCGGGCGCGGCTCAAGGCCGAAGGGGCCGACATGACCGAGATCGACGGCGTGCGGGTCCGTACCGATGACGGCTGGTGGCTGCTGCGCGCTTCGAACACCCAGGACGTGCTGGTGGCCCGCTGCGAGGCCGGTGACGAGGCCGGTCTGGAGAGATTGTCGGCGGCCCTGACCGCGCAACTCGCGGCGAGCGGCCTGGACGCCCCGGATTTCTGAAACGAAAACGGCCCCGGCGGAGGAACACCGGGGCCGCGTGACGACGAGGTTGGACTACATGGACACGTGTAGCTCGGCCAGGTCGTTGGCGATCTCCTTGAAGACGTCGTCCAATGCCTGCTGGCTCTGCGCGGTGTTGTAGAAGGGCGACGTCGGACCCGTAGACACGGATTTCAAGAGATCGGCCAGGGGGCCGCTGGTGTTGGCGAACTGGACCGTGTAAATCAGAATGCCTTCGGCCTTGATCGCGCTGCTCAGAATTTTCAGCCGATGGTTCATCTTGAAATCGCTGGTGCCATTACCCTGCGCCGACGTGTTGTCGCCGAAGGCGGTCTTATAGCCATCGCCGGACCGGCCGGTCTGCTCACCGTCGGTAAGCAGAACGATCGCTCGTTTGCGCGTCGTGTTCGGCGGCAGGGCGGTGAAAGCACTGGTGAACGGCGGCGTCGGCATGAGAACCTGCCAAGCCCAGACCAAACCCTGCACGGCATTGGTGTATCCGCCCGCGCTCAACTCATCGATCGCGGCGTCGATGGTCGCCTGATTGGTTGTCATGTCGGTAATGCCCTGGGTAGGGCACTCGGTGCACTCGTTGCCAAAAGCCTGCAGATCGCACTTTGTGGACCCGGAAATCGGCTCGCCAGCGCCAGGGTTGTTCGTTTTGACGGGCTCCCAAGCGGGCCAGTCCTTGCCGCCGATAGAGACCCCACCGATCAGGAGGTCGCCGTCGTTGGCGTTGTTGCCATCGTTGGTATAACGCTGGAACACACAGCCACGCCAACTGGTCGGCGGCAGGCTCAAGAGCGGAACCGGAGAGTTATTGGCAAAATAGACTTCGCCCTGCGATAAGCCCGTCAGCGGGTTGGTAAAGGGTGGCACGGTTTGCGGGGGCGGGGTGCTGCCCGCGCTGAAGGCCGTGCCGTTAAAGGTGACGTTGACCTTACCATTCCAGGGCACCAGGCCAATGTGCAAGCTGCCGGGGGTCGCTTCCGCGGCGTAAAGAATGCTTGTGAGGGATTTGGCCGCCGTACGGGCCGCGGCAATGCGGCTGCCGCCGCCGCTTACGCTGCTGCCCATCGATCCGGACACGTCGATGGCCAGCATGACTTCCAGGTAGTTCGTCTGCCGCGTGATTTGCGAGCTCGAAGCGACGGTCATGGTCTCGAACCCGAGCACGCGCATGAAGCTGGTGTCGACATCGGCGCTGGCTGACAGCGTCAGGACCGAGTTGCCGGGATCCGTGCTGATGATGGGGCCGGTCACCGTTGCGCCCATGAATCCCGGCGGAAAGTTGGCGGCGAAGTACATTCTGATGTCGTCGTCGCGCGTCGGCGAGAACATCACCCGTCCGCCGGCCAGCCCCGCGGCGTCCAGGGCCGCGGACAGCCGCGACTGCACGAGGTAGCCGCGGATGGTGTCGACCCCGAGGCCGACAACGCCCACGAGAACGATCAATCCGGCGGCCAGGAAGACGGCTATCGCGCCACGCTCATCCTGGGCGAACCTCCGCCCCAATCGGCGGAATCGGGAAGCAAGAGTGCCCATGACTTCAACACCTCATGCAGCTTGGGGTTTCCCCCCTGTGCAGGTGTTTTACACCGATGACGCTAAACGTTTCGTTAATACATGAGAGAAGATAGGCGGCATTTGTTTAGAATGAGAAAGAAGAAGTATTTATAAAAGGAAATTATAAAATAAACATGCCGTCAAATACCTAAATATCCGGCTCCTTATCAAAATAGAACAAATGTGTATCTAAAATTTATTGTGAACGATTCAGGTATTAATGATCTGTTAATAAAATCAACTCAATATATCTGGCTAAGGACGTGCTTGTTCGGGCAGAACTGCGTCGGAGAGTCCAGTGATTAGTCTTGCTCTGCTGCGCCGCTTTCTCCGGTGCCGGAAAGGAGTTTCCGCGCTCGAGTTTGCTCTCGTGGCGCCGATCATGCTGCTGACGATCACCGGCATCATCGATCTTATGCTGGTCATGTTCGTGACGGCCCTGATGGAGGGGGGGCTGCGCGATGCATCGCGCCTTGGTCGCACCGGCTTCCAGCCCGCTGGCACGACGCGTGAGCAGGCGATCCTCGATAAGATCGCCGATGCCACGATCGGCCTTGTCGATATCAATCAGGCCCAAGTGACGACGTTGATGTACGAGGATTTCGGCTCCATCGGGCAGCCCGAGGAATACACGGATACAAATGGCAACTCGCAATACGATGCGGGCGAGCCGTGGATTGATACGAATCCCAATGGCGTTTGGGATGAGGATCAGGGGGCGGCCGGCATCGGCTCGTCGAGTACCGTCGTGCTTTACAAGGTCCGGTACAACTGGCGGCTGCTGACTCCGCTGCTGCCGGCGATCCTGCCCAACGGCTACGATTTCCCGATTGAGGTCAGCCTTGCCGTGCGCAATGAGCCGTGGAGCGCTCCGCCGCCGCCGCTGCCGGGTCCTTGAGTATAGGGAGTGCGGGAGCCATGATTCGCTTATTGCTCAAACGGTTGCGGCGCGGATTCATCGAGGATCGCCGTGGCGGCGTCATGATCGAGTTCGCCTTCATCATGCCGCTCCTCCTTTTCGTCATGCTCGCGGGTGTCGATCTCGTCCGGTTTGCCATGCTGCAGCAGAAGTTGACCCGGGCCGCGACGACCATGGCCGATCTCGTGTCGCAGTATGAGTCCATGTCCGCCACCCAATTGAACCAGTTGTTCCTGGCCGTCGAGCATGTGGTCGCCCCCTTTCCGCTCGGTGCTAGCGGGCAAGTGGTTGTGTCCTCGATTAGTAGAGTCGATGATCCAGATCCCGTCCTGGTCGACTGGCAGCGCTTTGGCCCCGGAGGGGTAACCGTCACCAGCAACTTTGGTGTCCAGGGGGGCAACGCCACCCTACCGGCGGGCTTTACTGTGGGCGGTGGTGATAGCGTGATCGTCGCAGAGGTGTTCTACGACTTCGAACCGCTGCTCTTCCAATTCATTCTGCCGCCCCGCCGAGTGGAGCACCAGGCGATGTTCCGGCCGCGCTTCGGCGCACTCTCGACTCTGAATTGATCACAGACGACTTCGGCGTGGCCTGGCCTTGGGGCGCGCTTCGGTTGGTCGTATTTCCGGATGTGTGGGTGGAACCGCGCCCAGGGGGCGGCGGGCTAATTCACGGCAATTTTCTGGCCGGCGCTCTGGAAGGCCGTGTTTGCGTCGACCTGGACCACGAGGCAATCAATCTTGGCGGCCTTCAAGCGGTTGCAGGCATCGCGGGCGCCGGATTCGCTCAGGCCCACCAGCCGGGCCCGGAAGATGCGTCCCCGCTGACCTCGAATATCGGTGACCAGTACCTGCGCCTGACCCAGCAGGTCCGGTGCGCGGGTCGCCGCCGCCAGGGCGGCGCGCTCGGCAGCTCGCTGCTGATAGAAAGCGCCGACCTGGACGCCCCAGGCCAGGGTCAGGGCCGCCTGTTCGGTGGAGCCAAGCTCGGCGACGTCAACGTCGCCCTCGCCGATTTCGATGGCGGCTGGTTCCGGCGCCGCGGCATCCATGGGCGCGGCGGCAAGTTCGGTAAGGACCTGCAACGGCTTGGGTGCCGGCGGAGCGGGGATCCTGGCTACCCCGATCGTGCCCATCTGGGCAAAGGCGGTGTCCATGAGGCTGGCGATATGCCGGTCGCGGGAGCGGGGTGTCTTGCCGCCGAAAACGACGGCAACCAAGCGCCGGCCGTTGCGCACCGCCGAGGCGACCAAATTGAAGCCTGAGGCGCGAATGTATCCGGTTTTGATCCCGTCCGTGCCTTCGTAGTAGCGCAGCAGACGGTTGTGATTGGCGTATGTCTTGCCGCGGTAAGTGAATTGTGGCGTCGAAAACAACTCGTAGAAGTCGGGGTAGTCGCGGATCAACGCGCGCGCCAAGGTCGCCATGTCGCGGGCCGTGCTGACCTGACCGCGATTGGGCAGGCCCGAGGCGTTGCGAAACCTGGTTTTTGTCATGCCCAACGCGCGCGCCTTCCTGGTCATCAGTTGCGCGAATTTGTACTCTTTGCCACCCAAAGCCTCCGCCATTACCACGGCGGCGTCATTCGCCGACTTCGTCACCAAGGCGAGAATGGTATTCTTGACGGAAATCTTTTCACCCGCCCGCAGACCTAGCTTCGACGACGGCATGCCGGCGGCGCGGGGCGACACCTCGAGCTGCTGGTCAAGCGTCAGATCGCCGCGCTTCAGTGCCTCGAAGGCCAAATACAGCGTCATCATCTTGGTCAGCGAGGCGGGATAATTGCGGGTATCCGCATTGGTCTCATGCAGGACCTGACCGGTCTGGAAATCGACCACGATCGAGGCATAGCGGGCCTGCGCCGGGGCGCCTGCCAGCACAACGACAGCCGCAAGGGCGAACGCCAGGGCACCCATACGCAGGCCGGATGAGACCCCTGGAATTAGGCGGACCAACCTGCCAATCTCTCGGAAACGGTGTGCGCCCAAGGGGGCCCCCAACTGTGAGACATTAAGCCTATGATTCACGAGAGATTCTAGAAACTCACGCGATACCTGTCCAGCTTAATACCGGGCTATTGCAATTTGGTTAATCGTTAATGGAGGGGGGCGGAATGACAAGCAAACCAACCCGTTGGAGTTTCCGGCGGCGGCAATTGGCCTATGCGGGCCTATCAGCCCTTTTCCTGATCGTCCTCGCCGGGTGTACCTATCGGGGGGCGATCGACCAACCGGTGACGTTGAAATTCACCTGGTTCAGCTACCTGAATGGCGACGATATGCGCCAAGTCTGCACGGCAGGATCGCCCGACTCATTCCGCCTGGTCTACAACGGCAGCTACAACGAGCAGCTGCGCACCTATGAGGTCGTTGGTGACGGCGCCGGTGGCGGAAACTACATCGCTCGGGTCATGCGCGGTGGGGGCCTCAGGCTGAGCCAGTTTACCCTTCGCAATCCCCAGGCGGTGGCCGGCTGGACGGTCTCGCAGACGCACCTGAGCCCTGACCAGATGGTGGCGCTGACCGCAGCGCTCGCGGACAGCGGGGCCTTTGCCCCGTCGCCCAGGGGTCTACGCATGGCCTCGGAACAGTTCTATTGGATCTCGGCGGCCTGCCGGGAAGGGCAGTTTTACTTCAATGCCTGGGTCTATCCCAGCGAGCGCTTCGCGCGTCTCACGTTTCCGGCGGCGTTGTTCGGATACGATCAGACCGGTCTTGCGGTCAATCCACCGCGGCAAGTCCCGCCGATCGAGCGCGCCAGTTCGACCACCGGCATCGGCGAGCGGGATCTGCATTTCGGATTGGAAGTCGGCGATAACGGTCTCGTGGCCGGACCGACGGCCTTCTGACCGCAGGTCGGCGGCGGGGCAGGGGTCCGCTACTCCTCGATAACCAGGCTCAAGCGATTGCCGCCTTGGTCGGGGAGGAGGGCTTCGACCCATGGCCCATCGGGCATGTCTCGGGCCAAGCGGGTGATGTGCTCGTTCCACCAGATCCGCTGTTCCAGCAGATCGTCGTACTCATAGTGCACCGTCCGCCAATGCCGTTCGCCACTGGGAAGGATTGTCAGGTCGATGGGAAAGCCCACGTCGGAGGACGAGGTGCGGCTCGAATCAAAAGACAGATAGGCCAACTTGAGTGCCGTCTTGAGGCCCGTCTCGTGGCTGAGCGCCCGGTCGAGAATGGGCTTGCCATAGGCGGTGGCGCCGATGGACAGATACGGCGTCCGCTGCTCGACCTCGATCCAATTGCCCTCGGGATAGACGAGAAACATCGTCGGCGCCTCATCCTCCGGCATTTGACCGGCGACGATGGCATGCAGGTTGAAGGATAAATCCGAGCTTCTGAGCGCCGCCCGATCCTCGCGCGCCACCTGGCGCAGGCATTTGCCGTAGGCGTCCACCGCATCCAGCATGGTGGCGATGCCGGGCGATTTGGTCTTGCTGCTCAGCGCTCGATCCAGGTAGGCGACCGTCTTGTCGCGCAGCGACCGCAGGCCCGAGGTCATAATGCAGAACTCGGCGCCGTCAGGTCCATGCAAGGAGAACTTGCGGGCGCTGGTCACCTGGCGGCCGCTGGTGATACGCCCGTCGGACAGGCAAACCAGGCCCTGCTCAATCTTGATGCCCAGACAGTAGGTCATGTCGTATCCATTTTTCAAAATGCGCCGGCGCGCCGTGGTGGCGCAAGTCCGCCACGCCATCGGCGCGACCATATAAGCCAATACGGCCCACAATGGCGCTGACGAGTTAAACATCGATTACCGTTTGGTGCGATGCACAAAAGTCCTTGACGTAGATCTTTAGACTCCTATCTTTCATTTATGTTGCGATGCAGCATAACGATACGTCGAAACGTGATACCCAAACCGGGATGCAGACACAGGAGTTGATGACAATGGCTCAGAAGAAGACGGCAGCTGCCAAAACAGCGCGGAAGACGGTCAAGCAGTCGGCGCCCAAGGCCGCGCGCCTTGTCGTGGTCAGCGAGGCCACCAAAGCCGCGAAGGGCGCCATGGCCGCCGGGACAGCCGCCGCGAGCAAGGTGAACAAGGACCTGCGGCAGGCCACCGAGGCCGCCGTGGCCACCCAGACAGCCGCCGCGAACAACGTGAACAAGGCCCTGCGGCAGACCACCGAAGCGGCCAGCAAAGGCCTAGGCGATCTGGCGAGCGTCGGTCAGGAGAATTTCGAGGCCTGCGTCAAGAGCGGGACGATCGCCGCCAAGGGCGCGGAAACGCTGGGAAATGAGGTGATGACCTTCACCCAGGCCAGCATCGAGGCTGATCTTGCCGCCGCCAAGGATATCATGACGGCCAAGTCCTTTCGCGAGGCACTCGACCTGCAGACCAGCTTTGCCCAGGCCCGCCTACAGCGCATGACAAGCGAGACGGCCAAGCTCGGCGAGCTCTCGATGCGCCTGGCAAGCCAGGCCATGGAGCCGCTTCGCAGCCGATTCGACGCGAACGCGTGGACGATCTTCCGGCCCTTGGGCCGGTAGGCCTTTCGCCGCGCCGGCCGGCGCGGCCATCGAAAGACCCGATCCGGGCCCGGCCGTGCGCGCCGGGCCCGATTTCTTTTAAGGATTCCCGGTTACCTATAGCAGAGCGTGTGGGGCGCGCGGGCCGCCGCCATGGCCCATAGCGCCCCTATATGGCAGATTTTCCGCCCACGGGTCTTTTCCCGCGGCCGCAAGACCCGATATCATGGCAGGTAGGGTTCACCGAGAAACAGGCAATCGTCCGTAAGCCATGAGTCACGCTAGCCGCACCGGCAAGAACGCGCCGTCGACCGACGTGATCGTCAAGAGCAAGCCGAAGCCGAAAACGCCGGCGATGTACAAGGTCTTGATGTTGAACGACGATTACACCCCCATGGAGTTTGTCGTCCATGTTCTTGAGAAGTATTTCGGCAAGAACCGCAGCGAAGCGACCCGCATCATGCTACATGTGCATCAGCGGGGAGTCGGCATCTGCGGCGTGTTCACTTACGAGATCGCCGAATCCAAGGTAAACGCGGTGATTGACTATGCCCGCCGGCAGCAGCACCCTCTACAGTGCACCCTAGAGAAGGAATAGCCGATCAATGCTTTCGGCCAATCTCGAAAAAACCCTCCACCGGGCCCTGGCCTACGCCAACGACCGCCGCCACGAGTATGCGACGCTCGAGCACCTGCTGCTGTCGTTGACCGAGGACACGGATGCGGTGGCGGTGCTGCGCGCCTGCGGTGTCGATCTCGAGCGGCTACGCGGTGACATTCAGGACTACATCGACAACGAGTTGTCGAACCTGATCACGGCGCAGCTCGGCGATGCCAAGCCGACAGCCGGTTTCCAGCGGGTTCTGCAGCGCGCCGCCATCCACGTGCAATCCTCCGGCCGGGAAGAGGTGACCGGGGCGAACGTCCTAGTGGCCATGTTCTCGGAGCGGGAAAGCCACGCCGTCTACTTCCTGCAGGAGCAGGAGATGAGCCGCCTGGATGCGCTCAACTACATCAGCCACGGCATCGCCAAGGTGATCGGCCAGGACGAGGCGCGCCCGGTCAATGGCGCCGACGAGGATGCGTCCGCCGAGAAGGTGGTGCGGCGCGGCCGTGAGGCGCTGGACGCCTATTGTGTGGATCTCAACAAGAAAGCGCGAGATGGGCGCATCGACCCGCTGATCGGCCGCACCCAGGAGATTGAGCGGACTATTCAGGTCCTGTGCCGGCGGACCAAGAACAACCCGCTGTACGTTGGCGACGCCGGGGTCGGCAAGACCGCCCTGGCCGAAGGTCTGGCGCGGCGCATCGTGCACAAGGAAGTGCCCGAAGTGCTGGCCAATGCCACGATCTTCGGCCTCGACATGGGCTCGTTGCTGGCCGGCACGCGCTACCGTGGCGACTTCGAGGAACGGCTGAAGGCCGTCGTCTCCGAACTAGAGGCCCTCGAGGGTGCCATTCTGTTCATCGACGAGATCCACACGGTCATCGGCGCCGGGGCCACGTCCGGCGGCGCCATGGATGCCTCGAACCTGCTCAAGCCGGCGCTGCAAAGCGGCAGCCTGCGCTGCATTGGTTCGACCACGTACAAGGAATACCGCAACTACTTCGAGAAGGACCGGGCCCTGGTTCGGCGCTTTCAGAAGATCGACGTCAATGAGCCCTCGATCGAGGACACGATCAAGATCTTGCGCGGCCTCAAGCCGTACTACGAGGAGCATCACAACGTCCGCTATACGAACGAGGCGATCCGCACGGCGGTTGAGTTGTCGGCCCGCTATATCGGCGACCGAAAGCTGCCCGACAAGGCCATCGACGTAATCGACGAAGTCGGTGCCTCGCAGATGCTTCTGCCCGAGTCCAAACGGCGCAAGACCGTCGGGGTGAAGGACGTGGAAATGGTCGTCTCCATGATCGCCCGCATTCCACCCAAGACGGTCTCCAAGGACGATCGCGCCGCCTTGCAGAATTTGGACCGCGATCTCAAGACCATGGTCTTCGGTCAGGACGCCGCCATCGCCGCCTTGGCGGCCGCCATCAAGCTGGCGCGCGCCGGGCTGCGCGATCCGGAGAAACCCATTGGCAGCTACCTGTTCTCCGGCCCCACGGGCGTCGGCAAAACCGAGGTGGCGCGGCAGCTCGCCCGCTCGCTCGGCATCGAGCTGACCCGCTTCGACATGTCGGAGTACATGGAGCGGCATACGATCTCGCGCCTGATCGGTGCGCCGCCGGGCTACGTGGGCTTCGATCAAGGTGGCCTGTTGACCGATGCCATCGACCAGCATCCGCACAATGTGCTGCTGCTCGACGAGATCGAGAAGGCGCATCCCGATCTGTTCAACATCCTCCTGCAGGTGATGGACTACGGGAAGCTGACGGATCACAACGGCAAGACCGTCGACTTCCGCAACGTCATCCTGATCATGACCACGAACGCTGGTGCCGCCGACATGGCCAAGCCGGCGATCGGCTTCGAGCGCACCGCCCGGACCGGCGAGGACGAGGAGGCCATCAACCGCATGTTCACGCCGGAGTTCCGCAATCGGTTGGATTCGGTGATCGGCTTCAAGAGCCTGTCGCCGGACGTGATGACGCGTATCGTCGACAAGTTCGTGATGCAGTTGGAAACCCAGCTTGCCGACCGCAACGTGGTGATCGAGTTGACCGACGCCGCGCGGCAGTGGCTGGCGGACAAGGGCTATGATCCGCTGTTCGGCGCGCGGCCGCTGGCCCGGGTCATTCAGGAACACCTGAAGAAGCCGCTGGCCGATGAGTTGCTGTTTGGCCGCCTGGCCAAGGGTGGTGTGGCGCAGGTGGATATCGCCGACGGCGAACCTGTCTTCACCTATCCGGCGGCTGCCGCATCGGCGAAGACCGGCAAGGGCGGGTCACGCAAGGGCGGCAAATCGTCGAAAGGGACGCCCGCCCTGGTCGAGTAGCTGCCGCCAATGGCCGACCAGGGGCCTGCCCGCTGCCTGGCCGGCGTGCGGGTCCTCGATCTCTCGCAGTACCTGCCCGGCCCCTACGGCGCGCAGATCCTCGCCGATCTGGGCGCGGACGTGGTCAAGGTGGAACCGCCGGCCGGCGATCCCATGCGCGCCGTCGGCCCCATTGATGCGGACGGCGTCTCGGTCTTCTACAAGCTGATCAATGCTGGCAAGAGGGTCGTCCGCCTCGATCTGAAGACGGCGGACGACAGCGCTCAATTTCGCGGCATGGTGGGTGGCGCCGACGCGTTGCTCGAATCCTTTCGCCCCGGCGCCCTGGCACGGTTGGGGTTCGCCGCCAAGGACCTGCGCCAGTTGAACCCCCGCCTCGTCCACTGCGCCTTGTCCGGGTTTGGTCAGGACGGTCCGGCCGCCCAGCGTGCCGGCCACGACATCGGCTACATGGCCATGGCCGGTAGCCTGGCGACCTCGGGCATTGCCGCGCGCCCGGTGATCGCGCACCCACCGACCGCCGATTTCGCCAGCGGATTGCAAGCGGCGCTGGCCATCCTGGCGGCGTTGCTGCGCCGGGCAACGACGGGCGCGGACGCCTCGATCGATCTCGGCATCGCCGAAAGCGTCCTGGCGTGGCAAAGCATAGTCCTGACCGGCGCGCATCGCGCCGCCGACACGCAGGCCCGCGGCGCTGGGCTGCTCAATGGGGGGGCGGCCTGCTATCAGGTTTACGAGACCGCCGATGGGCGGTTCGTCACCCTCGGGGCACTTGAGGAAAAATTCTGGGCGGCATTCTGTCGCTCTGTGAAGCGAGAGGATTGGGTCGCCCGGCAGGCCGACCCCTTGCCCCAAACGGCCTTGATCGGCGAGGTGGCGGCGCTACTGCGCACGCGCGCCCGCGACACCTGGGTCCGTGATTTCGCGGACGTGGACTGCTGTTTTCAAGCTATTCTGGCCCCGGACGACGTCATAGCGGATGCGCAGATTCAGGCTCGCGGTTTGGTGAAACAAACCACGGGTGCCGATTCATTTGTCGAGGTGCTTTATCCGGCGCGATTCGATGGCGCGCCGCCGGCGGACCGGGAGCCGCTGAAAGCGGTCGACGCGGGGACTGTTCTGCGCGCCTGGGCGGACCGCTAAGGGCTAAGTCTCTTCGGTCTCGCTGTTCCGGTACGGGCCCAATTCGCTCAGGGCCTCCATCTCGTGCCCGACCATCGCGGTTTCCCGTGCCAGGAAGCGACCCACCGCATCCTCGAGGCCGGGATCGGCGATCCAGTGGGCGCTATAGGTCTCGACGGGCAGGTAGCCCCGCTGGATTTTGTGCTCACCCTGGGCGCCGGCCTCGACGCGGCTCAGGCCGTTGGCGATAGCGAATTCGATGGCCTGATAGTAGCAGCATTCGAAATGGAGGAAGGGATAATCGCCGACGCAGCCCCAGTTGCGGCCATAGATGGCGTCGTCGCCGATGAGATTGAGCGCCCCCGCCACGGGTCTGCCACGGTCCTCGGCGAGGACCAGGACGATGCGCTCCGCCATGCTCTCGCCGATCGCGTGAAAGAACGCGCGGGTGAGGTACGGGTGCCCCCATTTGTGCGCGGCCGTCGCCCGGTAGCAGCAGTCGAAAGCATCCCAGTGTGTCGGCTCGATCTCGGCGCCGCGCAGGCGGCGCACGACCAGGCCGCTTTCGGCGACGGTACGGCGCTCCTTGCGGATGGCCTTTCGCTTGCGGGCGGTCAGGGTGGCGAGGAAGTCATCGAAGCTTTCGTATTCCCGGTTCCGCCAGACGTACTGGTGCCCAACCCGCTGCAAGAACCCGGCCTCGCCGAGCCGCCGCCATTCGTCGCCGGTCGGGAAGGTGACGTGCAGGGATGACACGCCGATCCGCTTGGCCAGGGTGGTCATGCCCGTCAGCAAGGCCGCGAAGACGGCCTCACGGTCGGCGCCCGGACGAATCAGGAATCGGCGTCCGGCGACCGGCGTGAACGGGACGCATACCTGCAGCTTGGGGTAGTAGCGGCCGCCGGCGCGCTCGTAGGCTTCGGCCCAGCCCCAGTCAAAGATGTACTCGCCATAGGAATGACTTTTGAGATAGAGCGGCGCGACACCGAGCAACTCGCCATCGCCGCCGGCTACCGTGAGATGCTGGGGCTGCCAACCCGTCTGGGGGGTTGCCGAGCCGCTCTCCTCGAGGGCGCTCAGGAACGCGTGCGAGACGAAAGGATCGCCGGCGCCCGCGCAGGCATCCCATGCCGCCGACGGGATATCGCCCATGCGGGCATGGACCCGCAACGTGACCGATTCGCCGCCGTCGGGCATCACACAGCTCCGCCATAGCGATCCGCCGGAATCGACGGACGCTTGAGGATAAACCCTAAACGACAACCTTGCCAGGCGGTGAGGGTCCCCCTAATCGGGAGTCCCGGTTCGCGAAAAAGCGACCGCAAAACCGTCCTACGTCACCCGCAGGCGGCGCGGATACACGGCCTCATAGGCCGGTCTCCGGTCGGTCAGGTCAGGCCGCGACGCCTTCCCGCCAGGCGCTGGAGCTTTTGCACGAACGGCAAATCCGCTCGCCTGGCCAGCTGCTCGTGAACTCTTCACGACATTTCAGGCAGGCGCGCGTCTTGGCGTCGTACGTGCGGTCGGGCTCGGGTTTGGAATTCTTGTCAACACTGCTCATGAACAGGAGTTTAGCAATGTTGAAAAAGAATTGCGACAAATTTGTTGCGCTGCACAAGAAAAAAATCGGGGAGAAACGGGCGATCGGGGCCCGTTCGGCGCCGAATTAGGCACAAAATCCTAAAAATAGACCTATTCGGGCTGTAGATACCAGGCATATTCCTGGGCACTGATATGGCGCTCGAACTTGTCGTACTCCGCCGCTTTGCAGGCCGCGTACGTGTCCAGATAGTCGGTCCCGAAGTACGTCCCAAGCACATCGGAGTCGAGAAGCCGTTCCAGAGCCCGGTGCGGCCGGAATGGCAAATCCGGATCAGGCTCGAACCCGGCGTTTCCCTCGAAGGCGGCAGGCGGGGTCAGCTTCCGGGTGATGCCGTGGTGGATCCCCGCCAGAGCCGTTGCCAGGGCGAGGTAGGGGTTGGCATCCGCGCCGGCGACCCGATGCTCGATGCGCCGCGCCTCGCCCGGGCCCAGCGGGATGCGCAGGGCCACGGAGCGGTTCTCGAATCCCCAGGACCGGCGGATGGGAACGAAAATGTTCGGCACGAAACGGCGGAACGAATTCACGTTCGGGGCCAGGAAGGTCATCGACTCCGGCAGGATGTCCAGGACTCCGGCAACCGCATGTTCCAGGGTTGGGCTGGCGATGCCCGCCTTGCCGCCGTCGAAGACGTTGTTGCCGGCGCGGTTGAGCAAGCTGATATGCATATGTAGGCCGCAGCCGGCTTCGGCCATGTACGGCTTCGGCATGAAGGTCGCCTGCAGGTTGTGCCGGCGGCTCACCCCTTTGACGGCGCGCTTGAACATGACGCACTGATCCGCCGCCAGCATCGGGTCGTCCGAATGCTGCAGGTTGATTTCGAATTGGCCGGGCGCGTATTCGGCGGTGATCGCCCCCGTGGCGATGTTCTGGGCGGCACATGCCTGGGTGATATCATCGAGCAGGGCGGCATAGGCATCGACATCGGCCATGCCGTAGACCTGCGTGCCGCTGTCGCGCCGGCCGCTGAGTGGGGAGATCGGTGGCTGTGGGCTGCCGGTGGCCGTGCGCTCGCGGTCGATCAGGTAGAACTCCAGCTCGAAGGCGACGACCGGGCGCACCTTCAACTCGGCGAAGCGGGCCAGCACGCCGGCGAGAATGTTGCGCGGCTCGAACGGGTAGGGGGTACCATCCGACTCGGAGAGGGTCACCATCATCTGGCAGGTGGGGCGTTCGGACCACGGCACCGGCTTCAGGGAGCCGGGCACGACCTTGCACACCCGGTCCGGATCGCCGTCGCTATAGCCATGGCCGTTCGGATCATGGCATTCGCCCATGGTATCCAGCAGGAAGACCGAGGCGGGAAAGGCCAGCCCGTCGCCCAGCAGCTTCGGCAAATGATCGATGGGATAGCGCTTGCCGCGCACGACCCCGGAGAGATCGGCGAAAATCGCATCGACGGCACCGGTGCCGGGATGGGCGGCAAGAAATTTCGCGGCGTCGCGATGTGGCTTGGTGGGGAGCTTGCTCATGGCCGTCATTGGGCCGAAGGCCCGGTTAATAAAGTGCTACATCCGTGATAGCGGTGACGTCGACTCAGTCTATCTCAACCACGGCGTCGATCTCGACGGCGACACCCAGCGGCAGCGAACCGGCGGAAACGGCGGCGCGCGCGTGTTTCCCCTTGTCGCCGAAGACCGCGACCATGAGGTCGGAGGCGCCGTTGATCACCTTCGGCTGGTCCGTGAATTCGGGGGTCGAATTGACAAAGCCGCCCAGCTTGACGATTCGCCGCACGCGGTCGAGATCGCCATCGCATGCCGCTTTGAGTTGGGCGACGATATTGACGGCGCAGAGCTTTGCGGCGTTTTGCCCGTCCTCGAGTGAAATCTCGGCACCGACTTTGCCCAGGTACATGGGCTTGCCGTCCTTAAGGGTGATCTGCCCGGAGACGAAGACCAAATTGCCGGTCTTCACATAGCCGACATAGTTGGCGACCGGCGCGGCGGCCTCCGGCAGCGTGATTCCCAATTTGGACATACGTGCGTCGATCGTGCCGGCCATGGCGTTCCCCTCTGTCGTGTCTTGTTGCGAAAGCCGGCGGAGAATAGCCGTAGCCTGTCAGGCAGACAAGCCACCATGTCTAGAACCGGGATCTGGAGAAAAGAACGGGGTGCTGCCGCCGCAGGCACCCCGAAAGTCACAGGGAGAACTCAGACGTGAGTTGTCAAGTCGTGTGCTTCTCCCAAGACGTGATGCGTCGTCTCAGGAGCAGCCGCTGGTCGCGCCGCAGGTCGCGCACTTCATGCACGTCCCGTTGCGGACCAACGTAAAGTTACCGCACTCACCGCAAGAATCGCCCTCGTAGCCCTTCAAGCGTGCATCGCGCACGCGCTCCAGGCGCAAGGACGACTTTTTGGTGATTACGGTCTCGACGGCGAT
This sequence comes from Kiloniellaceae bacterium, assembly GCA_021776215.1. Classification (GTDB taxonomy): domain Bacteria; phylum Pseudomonadota; class Alphaproteobacteria; order Kiloniellales; family J153; genus JAJFGI01. The sequence goes on from JAJFGI010000219.1 coordinate 19,690, forward strand.
GGCTTCGGCGGTGCCGTGAGTGCCGACGAGCTCGGGGGCGGAGCCGACCGCCGCAACTCCGGCGGCGACGGCCGCCGAAGCCGACGTACCGGCTCCTCCATTCAGGACAAGAAGCTGATTGCGCACGTAGCCGGTGGAGGCATAGCGGCGTACGGTTTCCACGACCGTCTCATCGCGATCTTCGGGCAGCTCGCCCTCTTTGTCGCCGCGCCCCATGCTATCGGGCTGCATGTCGCTGGGTTCCGCATGAGCCAGATCGGATCTGCCCAGATAGGAAATCGCCAGCTCCCTGAAAATATAGTCGATGATCGAGGTGGCCATCTTGATGGCGTCGTTGCCCTCCACCATCCCGGAGGGTTCGAACCG